>JAAYLE010000178.1 GCA_012522085.1 Bacillota bacterium
ACTTGTTCGGGCTTAGTCGCCGCCGTATGGACGACGCAACACCCGATGCCAGCAGCATCTTTTTGACGCAAAAGTTCCCCCAGAGTGCCGCTATTGGTGATCTCAGCTCCATAGTAGGAAGACAGGTTCTGGACCACTTTGCCCGCGATGCTGTCGGGAAACGCGTGGGTATGGAAGTCAATTATGCCCGACACCGACTCTTCCCTTCCCCCTATGCCTTCTTCGCCACTACCCTTTGGGCCGCCTCGACGATATGGTCGGCGGACAGACCATAAGCCGCAAACAACTGCTCCGGATCGCCAGACTCGCCGAACACGTCCCGCAAGCCAATCCTGGCCATGGGCACCGGACTTTCCTCCGCTAGGATCTCGGCGACGGCGCTGCCAAGACCGCCAATGATGTTATGGTCTTCAGCGGTGACGATGGCTCCCGTCTCTTTGGCGGCAAGCAAGATCGCGTCCTTGTCGATTGGCTTGATGGTGTGGATATCAAGCACCCGGGCGGTGATGCCTAAGGCAGCCAACTTCTCCGCGGCCCCAATCGCCTTGGCCACCATGACCCCCGTTGCCACCAAAGTCACATCTTGGCCATCTTCCTTGACCCAGATGCCCTTGCCCAGTTCAAAGGAAGGATCGGCATCGTAGACCGGGGGCACCGGGTTGCGGGTCAGGCGCAGGTAAGCGGGACCCGGCCGATCCAAGATGGCCTTTAAAGCCAAGTAGGTCGTTCGGGCATCGGCCGGCTGCACCACCGTCATGTTGGGAAAGGAGCGGACGATCCCGATGTCTTCCGTCCCCTGGTGGGTCACGCCGTCGCCGCCCACGTGCAGACCGCCGTGGCTGGCGATCACTTTGACATTGAGATTAGGATAGCAGATCATGGTCCTGAGCTGCTCACACGCCCGCATCGCAGCAAAGACGGCATAAGTGCACGCCACGACCGGCTCCCTAACGGTGGCCAATCCCGCGGCTGCGGTCATCAAGTTTTGCTCGGCAATACCAAAGTTGATGAGCCGATGGGGATACTTTTGCTGGAAGGCAGAGGTAAACATGGCCTTGCCTAAGTCAGCCCCCAAGACCACAAAGTCTTCCCTTTCCGCCCCCAATGCCAAGAGGGCTTCACCAAAGGCTTGTCGTGTGGCCATTGGTTTGGTCATGAGATCAGCCCCCTTTCTTCATCCAGCTCAGCCATGGCTTGTTCGAACTGGGCCTCGTTGGGCGCAGCTCCATGCCAACCCACTTGATGCTCCATGTACGAAACGCCCTTGCCCTTGACGGTATGGGCAATGATGGCTACCGGCGTTGATGTCTTGCGCGCCCGTTCGCAAATGCTCAAGATTTCTTCCATGTCATGGCCATCTATTTCGAAGACAGTCCAGCCAAAGCTTCGCCACTTGTCCACGAGGGGCTCCACCCCGACGACCTCGCCTAAGGTTCCATCTAGCTGCAATCCGTTGTAGTCGATGATGGCCACCAGGTTGTCCAAGCGGAACTGGGCCGCGGCCATCGCCGCCTCCCAAACCAATCCTTCTTGGAGCTCGCCATCTCCCAGCAGGACATAGACGTTGAAGTCCTGCCCGTTGAGCTTGGCCCCGATGGCCATCCCCAGACCCGCCGACAGGCCATGTCCCAAAGAACCCGAGGTCATGTCCACCCCCGGGGTTTTGTTCATGTCAGGATGTCCTTGCAAAATAGATTCATGCTGCCGCAAGGTCCAAAGCTCCTCCCGGGGGAAGAATCCCCGATGAGCTAGGGCAGCATACCAGGTGGGACAGCCATGTCCCTTGGACATAATGAACCGGTCCCGGTCAGGCCAATCGGGCCGCTTTGGGTCAAGGCGCATCACAGCGAAATACAGGGCGGTAACCAAGTCCACACAAGAGAGAGACCCTCCAGGATGACCGGCGTTGGCCCGGTAGATCATCTCCACCACATCCCGGCGGATCTGGTTGGCCATAAGCTTCAAGTCCTTCACCTTTCCTCGATGCTGACAAGCCACACACAACCCTCCCTTTAATCACAAAAATGGGCGGGGACCAGCCCCGCAGCAACTTGTCCACCCAAGATTCATACAATTCCTTCGCCTTCGCCTCGGCCCATTCCTCCTTGTTCAGTCGAATTATTGCCAGCTTTTACAGCTCATCGGGCAGCTCCCGCAACTGGGCCAGGGTGAAGACCGGTCCATCGACACAGATATACTTCCCACCGATGTTGCAGCGTCCACACTTGCCAATCCCGCATTTCATCCTCTTCTCCAGGGTGGTAATGATCTGATCATCGCTGTAGCCGAGCTTGGCCAACGTCAGCAAGACGAACTTGATCATGATGGGCGGTCCGCAGGTGATGGCAATGCGTCCTTGGGGATCGGGATTTAGCTCCTCCAAGAGCTTGGTCACCACACCTACCGGGCCGTTCCATGTTTCGTCCCCCACATCGACGGTGGTCCGCACCTGGACCCCCTCGATCTTGGGCCATCGCTCAAAGAGCTCATCGGTAAAAACCAGATCCTGGGGCGAGCGGGCCCCGTAGATGATGTCCACCTGGCCGTAATCGGCCCGGTTATCCAGGCAGTAATTGATGAGCGACCGCAAGGGAGCAAGGCCAATTCCTCCCCCGATGAAGAGCAAGTCCTTGCCCTTAAGCATCTCTACGGGAAAACCGTTGCCGTAGGGTCCTCTCACGCCCACGGCCTGGCCGGGGGCTAGCTTGTGCAAAGCTTCAGTGAGAAGGCCCACCCGTTTGATGCTAAACTCCATATCCGCCTGGGTCGGGCTAGAAGTGATGGAAAACATCGCCTCCCCCACGCTAGGCAGGGATACCATGGCGCACTGGCCAGGCATGTAGGTGAAGGGGAGACCCTTTTCTCCCCGGATGGTGAAGGTCTTCACATCGGGAGTCTCCTTGCGCACCGCGACAACCTTAGCGATTTGGGGGATCAACTCGTTTGTCATTTCGCCATCACTTCCTTTGCTTGGGCCATAAACCTACTGATATCCATGTGGACGGGGCAATGCTGCAGACAGCGCCCGCAGCCCACACAACCGAACTCCCCTTGGTTCTCGGGGTAGTATTGGAGTTTGTGCAAGAAGCGGTTGCGCACCCGCTCCCGTTTGCTGGGGCGGGGGTTATGGCCGCCGGCCATCAACGTGTAGTTGCAGTACATGCAAGAGTCCCAACAGCGAAAGCGTCTCCCTTGCCCGAGGACGGAGCTGCTCTGCATGTCATAGCAATGACAGGTGGGACAAAGGTAAGTGCAGGCACCGCATTCTAAGCACTTGCGGGCCACTTCATCCCACAAGGGATGATCGAAATTCTCCTGGAGCAGCTCGGTAATCCCCTCCGTCGGCGCGTGGAGGGTGATCGTCGCCTTTGCCTCCTCCCGGAGCTTTTCCACCTGGCTTTTTTCCTCTTCCGTCGCCTCCCGGAAAAGACCCAAACCCTCAAGGAGCTCTTTCCCCTTGTCGGTCCCTGGCTCAACTACCAAGATCTCCCCCAAGTCCCACATGTTCCAATCGGCTCCCGGAGCAAAGGCCGGCTCCAGGCCGAAGGAAGTGCAAAAACAAGTGGGCAGCCCTTCCTTGCAGCCAAGGACCATCAAGAAGGTGTTATCCCGCCGTTTGCTATAGGAGGCGTCAAGGTAAGGCCCTTGCCGAAAGACCAGATCCAACAGCTCAATTGCTCTGTAATCACAGGGCCGCAGTCCGAAGATGAAGCTTGGCTCCTCAGGCGGAGCCGCCGGATCGATGGTGATGTCCTCCCCCTCCACCCGGAAGGTGTACAAATCCTCCGTCTGGGGAAACAGGATCTGTTTGGGGGGGACGATGGTGTTTTGGTAATCGGCAGGCCAATCCTGGCCTTGCCAGAGGGCAAAACCGTAGCCCTTCCCTTCCCGGACGGGAACGTAAACTCGGCCCTTCAAAGCGGCAAACAGGTCGGGCAGTGCAGTTTTCGCAATCGCTTTCATACTTATCCCCCCTCTACTCAAAAGAATCCGGATCATTCGGATCAAAGGTCCCCAAGGGCAGCTTCTCCTCAGGATCCAAACCGGCCTCGAAGGGACCGAACAATTCATTGACGTCTTTATCAACCTTGGCCGCGAGCTTGCGCAAGGGGATCCCCATGGGGCAGGCCCGCTCGCACTCGCCGCAATCGATGCAGCGCCCGGCCACGTGCATGAACCGGATGAGCTGATAGACCTGGTTGTTGGCCAGGTTCGTCGCCCCATCGAGCCAATTGGGCTGGTCCATGTCAAAGACGCACTTGACGCAGTTGCACGCGGGGCATACATTGCGGCAGGCGTAGCAGCGGATGCAGCGGCTAAGCTCCTCCGCCCAGTAATCGTACCGCTCATCGCTGCCGAGCTCCTCCAGCTCCCTTACTTCTTCGTAAATATCGCCGGTAAAGGGCTCCCTGGCCTTCCCTTCCAGGACTTCATCACAGCCTAGGGGCTCTGGGTGCCGGCAAAGGAGGCACTTATCCAAGGCCACCTCATCGAGGGTCACCTTGCGCTCGCCCAAAGGTCCTTGGAGGGAAAGGCCATCTTCCAGCGGGGCGATGGTCACCTGGCCATCACCCACAAGTTCTCGCACCTTGTCGGGATCAATCATCCCCGGACAGGGAATGCCCACCAGGTATACTTTATCCCTGTCGATCGCCCCGTCCCGCACGAGGCGGTTGATACCCCTGGCGTCACAGCCCTTCACAAAGACTCCCGTTTTCCCCTCCAGGGACTGCATCTGCTGCAGGTACTTGGCTAGGTTGGCAGTGCAAAAAAGGTCCCAGATGAGGCGCTCCGTTTGGGATGCTTCTTTTATTTCCACGGGCGGGGACTGCCACCAGAAAGAGCCCTTCTCCCAGCCTAGAAACCGATCCGCCTTTCCTTCGGCCATGAGCTCCCCGGCCCGCTTGCGCATGTTATCCGTCATTCGTTGCATGTGCACCCACCCCTCAACTTCTTGTTGGGGCCCAAAGCTTGGATCTCTTCCGTCATTTGGGTCACAACTTGAGCGAACTTGGCCCCTTCTGCTGCCGAGATCCAGCGAACTTGGAAGCGGGCCGGTTCAATCCCCATGTATTCAAGCAGGCGCTGCATCAGTAGATAACGCCGCCTCGTGTAGAAGTTCCCCGTGGAGTAATGACAGTCCCCAGGGTGGCAGCCAGCCACTAGCACTCCATCGGCGCCCTTCTGGAAGGCCCTAATGACGAAGTGAGGATTCACCCGTCCCGAGCAGGGAACCCGGATAATCCTGATGGTCGCCGGGTAGCTCATCCGGCCGATCCCGGCCAGATCTGCACCGGCATAGCTGCACCAGTTGCAGCAAAAGCCAACGATCAACGGCTTCCAGTCGGCATCTACAGAAGACATAGGGCATCCACCTCCCTTAGGATCTGTTCATTACTGAATCCTGCCAAGTCAATGGCCCCTGACCGACAGGCTGCGCTACAGGTGCCGCAGCCCTTGCAGAGGGCTTCGTTGACTTGAGCGATGCCTCGCTCCGAGTCAAGCTTGACGGCCCCGAAGGCGCAAACATCAACACAGGTGCCACAACCAAGGCATAGCTTGACATCGACCGATGCGACCTCGCCCTGGCCGGTGACGCTCTCCTTAGACAGGAGGGCAGTGATCCTGGCGGCCGCCCCTTGGGCCTGACCGATGGCTTCCGACAGGTTCTTGGGCGAATGGGCCGCTCCAGCCAGGAAAATCCCGTCGGTGGCGAACTCACACGGTCGCAGCTTCACGTGGGCCTCCAGGAAGAACCCGTCCTGATTGAGCGGCACCTTGTAAAGCTGGGCAAGGGCAGCGGCATCAGGATTGGGCACAACCCCCGTCCCCAGAACCACCAGGTCCGCCGGCAGGGCGATTTCCTGACCGACGAGGGGTTCGGCCACCGTCACGTAAAGCTCTCCATCTTCCTTGACCACCTGAGGAGGCCGCTCTTCATCGAAGCGGATGAACAGGACGCCAGCCTCTCGCGCCTTGCGGTAATAATCCTCGGTGAACCCGTAGGTCCGCACATCCCGGTACAGGACGCAGACCTCCCGGTCCGGATCGAGACGCTTCAGTTCGAGGGCGTTCTTCACCGCCTGGCTGCAGCAAACCCGGCTGCAGTAGGGATGCTCTTCGTTGCGAGAGCCGACGCATTGGATCATGACCACCCTCTTGGCATTGGCCAGGGACCCGCCATCCTTTAGGGCTTCCTCCAGCTCCATGGCCGTGCAAACATTGGGCTCTTGCCCGTACGCGTACTCCTTCGGCCGGTACTCGCCGGCGCCGATGGCCATCAAGACTGCACCATGATCCACCTGTATGGTGGAGCCGTCCTTCCCCTGCAGGGTGCTCGTGTAGTTGCCAACGAAGCCTTCGGCGGCCACCACTTCGGTGTTCAAGTAGACATGGATGGCCTCGTTCCTTTCCACCTGGTCGATGAGCTGGGCAAGGTAGGGGGCAACCTCCCTGCCTTCGATGGTCTTGCTCAGCTTCAGGCTCTGTCCGCCAAGCCGATCGCTCTTTTCAACCAGGTGGACCTCAAAGCCCTGGGCAGCCAGGTTCAAGGCCGCCGTGAGCCCCGTTGCGCCGCCGCCGATGATGAGCACGCTCTGCCTGACAGCGAGCTCAATGGCCGGCAGGCTCTTGTTCAGGGCGACTTTAGCCACCACCATCCGCACCAGGTCTTTAGCCTTCTCCGTCGCTCCTTCTTTGTCATCCATGTGGACCCAGGAGCACTGGTCCCGGATGTTAGCCATATCAAACAGGTGGGGGTTGAGCCCGCCTTCCTTCACCGTCTCCCTAAACAGGGGTTCATGGGTCCGCGGTGAACAAGAAGCCACCACTACCCTGTTCAGGTTGTACTCTTGGATCTTCTCCTTGATCCTTATTTGCGTATCTTCCGAACAGGTGTACATGTTGTCCTCGGCATAGACCACATAGGGAAGGGTCTTAGCATAGTCCCGCACTGCAGGCACATTGACCACCCCGCCAATGTTAATGCCGCAGTGGCAGACGAAAACACCAATTCGGGGGGCTTCCTCCGCTACATCCCGTTCGGGCGGATAGGTCTTCTCCCGCACCAGTTCATGCCGAGCCGATGCCAGCCCAGCCGAGGCTGCCGCGGCTGCGGCGCTGGCCTGGACAACGGTCTCAGGAATATCCTTCGGACCGCTGAAGGCTCCCGCAACGTACACCCCCGGCCGAGAAGTTGCAACCGGCTGGAGGGGATCGGTGGCACAAAAGCCGTACTCATTGAGCTGCAGTCCAAGTTTTTCCGCTTGGCGAGCTGCCTCCTTGGGAGGCCGCAGGCCAACGGACAGGACGACCATGTCGAACTCTTCTTCGTGCACCCCACCCTCTTCCGTTGTGTAGCGCAGGCGCAAGCTGCCCGAGGGCGTCTCTTGCACATCATAGACTTTGGAGCGAACGAACCGGATTCCCTGATTCTTCCCTCGTTCGTAGTACTTCTCGAAGTCCTTGCCGTGGGTGCGAATGTCCATGAAGAAGATGGCGGTCTCCAGCTCCGTCTTGGAGTGCTCTTTGGCGATCATGGCTTCTTTGATGGCATAGGTGCAGCAGACGGAGGAGCAGTAACCGCAGCCAACTTGTTCATCCCTCGAACCGACGCATTGCAGCCATGCGATCCGCTTGGGCTCCTTGTGATCCGATGGTCGGACTAGGTGCCCCCCGTACGGTCCCGAAGCGCTCAAGATGCGCTCGAATTCGATGCTGGTGACCACGTTGGCATACCGATTGTAGCCATATGCGTTCAAGGAGCTGGGATCGAACTCCTCAAAGCCGGGGCAAAGGACCACCGCTCCGACTTCGATCTCCTTGAGCTCTTCCCGCTGATCATGGCAGATGGCCTCGGCCTTGCAGACCTTGACGCACTGGTAGCAGTCGGAGCACACGCCGCAGTTCAAGCAGCGCTGCGCTTCAGCTTGGGCCTCCTCGGGACTGTAGCCGCCGTGGACCTCCTCCATCCCCTGGATGCGCTCCATGGGAGGAAGCTCCGGTATGGGAAGGCGAGGCTTCTCCGGCTCACCCCGGGGGACCTCCCCTAGGTCCGCGGCCGGTTTCGGCCGCACCCGCCGATCCAACGTCAAGTCCTCTCCTGCTAGATAGCGTTGAATAGAGATGGCCGCTTCCTTCCCTTGGGCGATAGCATCGACGGCAACTTGTGGTCCGAGGACCGCATCGCCGCCGGCAAACACGCCGGGCAGGTTCGTTGCCAAGGTCACCGGATCGACCTTGCTGGTGCCATGCTCCATGGCCACCCCGGCCTCAAGGAGGGCTTCTCCCAGCACCGTCTGGCCGATGGCGGGAATGAGCATATCGATCTCTACGTCGAACTCAGAGCCCGCAATGGGCACCGGCCGGCGCCGTCCGGAAGCGTCGGGCGGGCCAAGCTCCATCTGCTGGCAGCGGACTCCCCGCACCCGGCCGTCCTCCGTCAGGACTTCGATGGGGTTGGTCAGGAAGTGGAACTTGACCCCTTCCGCCATGGCCCCTTCCACTTCTTCCTCCAGAGCCGGCATTTCGCTGCGGCTGCGGCGGTAGAAGACGTGCACCTCAGCGCCGGTGCGAATCAAGGTGCGGGCGGCATCCATAGCCACGTTGCCGCCGCCGACGATCCCAACTTTCCGTCCAGTGGGGACGTCGAGCCCCAAGTTCACGTTCCGCAGGTAGTCAACCCCGTGGACCACGCCTTCGGCTTCTTCGCCAGGGATCCCGAGTTTGCGGCTGCCCTGGGCGCCAATACCGAGGAAGACAGCTTTGTAGCCCTGCTCGGTCAGCTCTTCCAAGGTGATGTCTCGGCCGAAGGCAGTATTGGTCTTGATCTCCACCCCGACGGAGCAGATGTCTTGGATCTCTTTGTCCAGGACCTCCCGGGGCAGGCGGTAGGCAGGAATGCCGTAGCGGAGCATCCCGCCGGGCTCGGGCAGCGCTTCGAAGATCGTGGGACAATAGCCCTCCAGGGCCAGATAGTAAGCACAGCTAAGACCGGCGGGCCCAGAGCCGATGATGGCTACCTTCTCCCCGGTCTTCTCCTTCGGCGTCCAAGGATGGACCGTCTCGGGCACTTGATCGGCAGCGAACCGCTTCAAGGCCGCGATCGAGATGGCCCCTTCCAGCTGTCCCCGCTTACATGCCCCTTCACAAGGATGGACGCAGACCCGCCCCATCACGCCAGGCAAGGGGATGGTCTCTTTAATCAGCTGGACCGCTTCTTTGTATTTCCCCTGGCCAATCAA
>JAAYLE010000179.1 GCA_012522085.1 Bacillota bacterium
AGCCAGGATCAAACTCTCCGTTGAAACCTGAAACTCTTCGATGCGCTGTTTGGTTTTCAAGGTGCAATGTAGTGCCGGTCCCTCCCGGCGAATGTCATTATAGCATGGGTCCTACTCTGTGTCAACTCTGCTGCGAACATCGACAAAAACCCGCAGACAAGCCTCTGACAAGCCCCATCGTCAATCCCAATCGAAAAAATCTTATCGTTCCCGCAGGCTCCCCATCCCTAGGGGAATCAAGAGCTCTTCTTCGGGTTCTGCTTTCCCGGCCCAGTTGAAGTATACTTCCGGAACCCTGCCCATGAGTATCTCCTCCGCGATGGGCACCTGGGTTTCAATCACCGCATCTTCCACCAAGGTCGGCACCACAATCCTGACCTGGGCCCTGATGTCCAGATAGATCCGGTGCCAGACCTGGTTGATGCCTCCTGATTTGAAGGCGGCATAGGGATTGGTCCTCACCGTTCCTACAGGGATCAGCCTGATATACAAAGTAGGGCCCCAAGCAGCCAGCAGACTGCTCCCGAAGACTTGGCCCAGGGGCATCGGAATTCGCTCATCCCCGATTGTCTTCAGGACATCGTAAACCCGCAAGGTTGTTTGCGCCACCACCCGATTAATCTCCGCCATATCGTACTGAGCGGCAACCAAACCTCCCTGGATGTCCTGCTTCCAGAAGACCAAGTCCTCCGTTCTGATGGTCTTCGCGATGCTCTCGCTCACAGCCGATTGGATCGCGACGGTGGCGATTTGTTCCGCCCGGGCCTTCGCCCATCGGACGAGGGTTGGACGAAGGCGGATTTCGACGAACCAAAAGGACACGATTGCGACAAAAACCACGGAAAACACCGTTATGCCGAAGATGACGCGCAACTTAAGCCGCCTAGGCCAACCCATCTCCTTCCCCCCTGCTCGGTTAATTATATGCAGGGGGGTGATCTATCTTACTTGCATACCACTCTGATGAAACGTCTCTTGCCTACCTGAATGACTGCCCCATCCTTAGGAACCCATTCCAAGTCCACATCGTCCACCTGCTCCCCGTCAATGCGGACCCCGCCGCCTTGGATCAGCCGCCGCGCCTCCCCATTGCTCGAGGCGAACCCGGCTAACCGGAGCAGCTCGACGATCCAGATGTTCTCCGGTCCAATCCTGAGCTCAGGCATGTCCTCCGGCAGTTGGCCCTTGACGAACACCAGATCGAATTCTTTTTCTGCCTCGAGGGCGGCTTCAAAGCCGTGGAAGCGGGCGACGATTTCCCGAGCGAGCCGCCTTTTCACATCCCTGGGATGATGGGTTCCCTCGACAAGGCCAGTGCGGATCGCTTCTAATTCCGGCCCGGGCACCTCCGTTAGAAGCTCAAAGTACATGTCCATCAGCTCATCGGGGATCGACATGGTCTTGCCATACATGTCCGCGGGGCTGTCTTGGAGCGCTATGTAGTTGCCAAGGCTCTTACTCATTTTCTCAACACCATCGGTGCCCAGCAAAATCGGCACACAGACGCCAACCTGAGGCTCCTGCCCAAGCTCCCGCTGGATGTCCCTGCCCACCAGGATATTGAATTTCTGATCCATGCCCCCCAGTTCCACATCGGCCCTGATCATAGCTGAGTCATAACCCTGCATTAACGGATAGACTAGTTCGTGCAGACCAATAGGCACCTCACTCCTGTACCGGTTGGCAAAATCCTCCCGTTCGAGCATCCGTGCTAACGTCATTCGGGACAGCAGGGCGATGACATCGGTAAAATGCATCTTGCTGAACCAGGAGCCGTTGAACACCACTTCGGTCCGGCTGCGGTCGAGGATCTTAAAGGCCTGTTCTTCGTAGGTGCGGCAATTGGCCATCACCTGTTCGTGGGTTAGCTGGGGACGAGCTTTGTTGCGGCCCGACGGGTCGCCTAGCATGGCCGTGTAATCACCGATGATGAGGACGGCCTGGTGACCCAGATCTTGGAAGGTCTTTAGCTTAAGCAGCGGCACCATATGGCCTAGATGCAGATCCGTTGCCGTCGGGTCGACCCCTAGCTTCACCCTCAAGGGGCGCTTTTCCGCGATCGACCGTTTCAGTTTTGCCACCAGTTCTTCTTCGGGGAACATATCCCCCACGCCCCGTTTGATTGCCGCGAGTTGTTCCTCCAGAGTCAACAGTTCCACCTCCTAAAGACAAAAAGCCGTCCACCAAGGGACGGACAATAGCCGCGTTACCACCCTCGTTGGTCCCTGCGGGACCCCCTCAGGTCGGCCAAATCTGGCCGCTGCCCGTTAACGGAGGCGACCGTCTTCCCCTACTAGAATTTCAGGAAAGAGGCTCCCGAGTGTATTTCCCCGAGGGGCCAAACCGGTTTTCACCACACACCGGCTCTCTGCCTTGAACCGCTCGGCTACTCTCTCATTCATCGCCTTTCTCGTTTGGGCCCATTGTACCATAAACCCTTATCCTGTGCAATGCGGCGCATTGGTCAATCTTGGTTCATAATCCGAAAGGAGAAGGAACCTTCCCAGTCGAAGTTTCCCCATGTCTGACAGCATCATTGTCCTGGAGACAGATTATGCTATAATTGGTGTAGCCTCCACCCGGGCTGATACTGGATAAGAGGTGGTCATCCTTGGCTAGAGCTAGGCGTCATTGGCGCCTTATGCTAATCATCCTGGTGTTCTCCTTTTCCACCGGCGTTGGCATCCTGGCTGGCGTGTTTGCCGGTTTCCTGCGCTCAGCGCCTACCCTGGAGCAGGTGGAATTTAATCCTGACCTGACGACTTACATCTATGATATAAACGGCGATGTAATTGCTCGCTTCTACAATGAGAACAGGATTAAGGTGCCCTTGGATGTGATCCCCAAGGACCTGCAAAATGCGTTCATCGCCGTTGAAGATGATCAATTCCGCCATCATTACGGCATCGATTTTCGCGGCATTCTCCGGGCCTTGTGGACGGATATCAAGCGGGGAGGCATTTATCAAGGGGCGAGCACCATCACCCAACAATTGGCCAGGAATGCTTTCCTAAGCCACGAGCGGACCTGGTCCCGCAAGCTGCGAGAACTCTTATGGACCATCCAGATCGAGCGCAAGTACAGCAAGGACGAAATCCTGGAGAGTTACTTGAACGTGATCTGGTTCGGCCACGGAGCCTATGGCGTGGAGGCCGCCTCCCAAACCTATTTTGGCAAGAGCGTCGATCAATTAACCTTGCCCGAGGCGGCCTTGCTGGCGGGAATACCCCGGGGCCCCGGGCTCTACTCTCCTTTCATCTCCCCGGAAGCGGCTCTCACGAGGCGCAACGTGGTCCTAAATCGCATGCGCGACCTTGGCTACATAACAGCCGCCCAGGCGGAAGAAGCCAAGCAGGCTCCGCTAGGGGTCGTGGAGCAGATCAGCCGACCTTATCGGGCCCAATACTTTGTTGAATACATCCGCCGCTTAATGACGCAAAAAGGATACACAGAGGAAGAACTCAGGGGCGGTGGACTTCGCATCTACACGACCTTGGATCTATCCCTGCAGGCCAAAGCGGAGAAGGCACTGCTGGAGGGACTGCCCAAAGGAAAAGAGGACGAGAACGGCATCGTTCAGCCCCAAGGCGCCCTGATCGCCCTGGACCCCCGCACCGGCCACATCCTCGCCATGGTCGGCGGTCGAGGGGGACAGGATTTCTTTAACCGGGCCGTCGATGCAGAAAGGCAGCCCGGCTCGGCCATCAAACCCTTCATCTATACAGCCGCCGTTGAACGGGGGTATACGCCGGGCACCGTCCTGGTCGATGAGCCGATGGAGTATGTCAACCAGTACACCAAGGAAACTTGGAGTCCCGTCAATTACGACCGAAGATTTCGGGGGCCCATCACCCTGAGGGAGGCCCTAGAGCAATCCATCAACATTGTGGCCGTTAAGCTTTTGGATGCCATCGGGGTCGATGGGGTCATCAAGGTGGCCAAACAAATGGGCATCAACACCCTAGTGGAACAGGGACGCATCAACGATCGCAATCTGGCCTTCGCCCTCGGGGGACTGACCCGCGGCATCACACCCCTGGAGATCGCGTCTGCCTATGGGGTCTTGGCCAACCAAGGGATCCGAACGGAGCCCATGGCCATCGTGCGCATCGTGGGACCGGACGGTTCGGTGCTGGAGGAGAATCGTCCCCAGCGGGAAATCGTCCTGAGGGAGCAGACAAGCTACATGGTCACCGACATGCTGCGGGGAGTCATCGAACGGGGCACGGGACGAAGCGCCAACATCGGCCGACCTGCCGCCGGCAAGACGGGCACCACCGATGATTACACTAATGCTTGGTTCGTAGGCTATACTCCTGAAATAGTGGCTGCAGTCTGGATCGGCAACGACAAGCCATCCCGCATGTTCTATGAGGGGGTCAATATCGGCAGCGGAAGGGCTGCCCAAATATGGAGCAGCTTCGTCAAACAAGCCCTCGAAGGGGTGCCGCCGAGCGATTTTCCTCGGCCCGACGGCATCGTCGATGGACTGAAAATCGATGTCCAGACTGGACTCTTGGCAACCCCAGGCTGCCCATCAGCCCAAACCCGTTATGAAATCTTCATCAAAGGCACCGAGCCAACGGAATACTGCACCGAGCATCAGCGGCAGACTGGTTCTTTTTCCCCATCCCGAGAGGAAGCCTATGAGAGCCTGCGTGTGGAATAGCGTCAACCTCTCCCCAATGTAACTACTGTCACCCCTGTGCCGCCCTCGTTGGGATGGCCCAACCGAAAGTCCTCTACGTAGGGATGTTCCTTAAGGAGTTTGTGGATCAGCTCTCTGAGGATGCCCGCTCCTTTGCCGTGGACGATCCGCACCTGGCTCAAGCCCGCAAGCAGGGCATCATCAAGGTACTTGTCGGCCTGGGCTAAAGCTTCCTCCGCCCTCATGCCGCGAAGGTGGATCTCCGGCGAAATTGTACTGCTTTTCCCCCTCACCAACGAGCCATAGGCGGCGGCTCCCCGCTTTCTTTCAGCAGCGGGCAGCACCCGCAAATCCCCCAGTTTAGCATGAAGCTTCATGCTGCCCACTTGGACCAGGACCGAACCTTCCTCTGGCGGGCCGAGAACCGTGCCTTCCTGCCTAATGCTCCGGACAAAGACTTTATCGCCCACGGCGACGTCCACCGGCTCGGACAGTTCATCATCTTCGTAGGTCGGCCTTTCATCAGCCAATAGATCTTGGATCAGCTCGGCTTCCCCTTCAATTTCTTTTCGTAACGCGATGGCTTCCGCTTCGCTCCTGGTGGAGCGCAGCTGCCCCAAGATGGCGTCGGCCTTCATCTTGCTTTCCCGGATTACCGCTAAGGCCTGCCTCCTGGCATCGGCCAGCAGCTCATTTTTCTCCGCCGCCAAAGCCTCCAGCTTATCCCGGTACTCATCCCTCAGCTCCCTGGCTTCCCGGCGAAGGCGGGCCGCTTCTTGCCGATCCTCGGCGGCCTGACGGCTGTCTTCCGTCAGGCTGCGGATCAAGTCCTCCACTTGGACAGCATCATCGGCCAGGAAACTCTGGGCCCTAGTGATGATTTCTTCCGGCAGACGAAGTCGACGGGCGATGGGAAAGGCATTGCTTTGCCCGGGAACCCCGATGGTGAGTTCGAAGGTGGGTTGAAGGGTGCGGATGTCGAACTGCACACTGGCGTTTTGCATCCCCGGCCGGACATAAGCAAAGGTCTTTAGTTCACTGTAGTGGGTGGTCGCCACGGTCAGGCAGCCGCGCTGATGAAACTCTTCCAACAGCGCCATCGCCAGCGCCGCCCCTTCAGTAGGATCGGTCCCGGCCCCGATTTCGTCGAGCAACACCAAGGAGCCCTCTCCGGCCTCCCTTAGAATGCCCACGATGTTCAGCAGATGGGACGAAAAGGTGCTCAGACTTTGTTCGATGCTTTGCTCATCGCCGATGTCGGCGAAAACATGATTGAAGACCGGCAGCTCACAGTGGGCCGCCGGTACGTGCAGCCCACACTGAAACATCAAACTAAAAAGGCCGATTGTCTTAAGGGTGACCGTCTTGCCTCCTGTATTAGGGCCGGTAATCACGAGAGTAGTAAAATCACGGCCTAAATGGACATCGATGGGGACGACGCTCCCTTTAAGCAGGGGATGGCGCCCCCTCTGGATCAGCAGCCGCCATTCCGACACCAATTGCGGTTCCGTCGCCTCCATGTCCAACGACAAGCGGCCCTTGGCGGTGATAAAGTCCAGCTCCGCCAAGATGGCCAGGGTTTCTTCAATTTCGTCGACCTGACCATAAACGAGTCCTGTCAGCTCGTGGAGGATCCGCTCGATTTCTTCGGCCTCGAGCCTTTCCAGCTCCCGCAGCTGGTTGTTGAGGGCTACTACCGAAGCAGGTTCAATGAACAAAGTCGCTCCGCTAGCAGACTGGTCATGGACGATCCCGGGGAAGTCCCCCTTGTTTTCAAGTTTCACCGGCAGGACAAAACGGCCGCCCCGCATGGTGATGATTGCATCTTGCAGCATTCGGGTCCAATGGGAGGAGCGAAGGTAGCCCTCCAGGTGGCTTCTGATCCGGTCCTGGCAGCTTCGCTGACTGGCCCTGATGCGGCTTAAAGCAGGACTTGCTTCATCAAAGATGTCGCCATCTTCCGTGAGGCACCGGCTTACCTCGGCGATCAGTTGGCGAAAATCCCCGATTCCCCCCGCAAGCTTCGCCATATAGGGGGCCCTGGCTTCTTTGCCATTAAAGAACCGTTGCAGCTGTCCTGCCGCCCGGAGGGTGTCTTTGATCTGCAAGAGCTCATCGGGAGATAGAGCTGCCCCTATGCGGCATCTCTTGAGGGCCGGTCGAATATCCTTGATCCCCCGCAGGGGAATTTCCTCTCCCGAATTTAACAGTTCACGCGCTTCCGTCGTTTGGGCTTGCCAAGAACGAACCGTATCTTGGCAAGTGGACGGCTCAAGCTCCCTGGCAATTTCCGCCCCTAGGGGAGTCAGGGTGGCAGTGGTCAGGGAGCTTAGAATCTTATCTAGTTCTAAGGTGACTTGGGTCTTAGCTTGCACTTAAGCACCCTCCTACAACACGCCGCGAAAATAGTGGCCGGTGGTCCGTTCACTGGCCGGATAGGGCAGATTATTGGACCATGATTTTCCTGCCGCAGGATCGTCAAGGGCGCTTCGATAGGCCGCCGTTATCCCAGCCACTTTATCAGGCCCTTCCCTCCTAGCCATGATCCGCAACACGCCTACGCCTAAAGAATTAAAGCGGTCAAGGTGTTCAATCAGACAGAGGACCTTGCTGTTGAGCACGTGCATCCGGCAAGCCTGATCCACTTCTAGGGGAAAGATGAGACCTAGGCGATCTTTCAGTCCGTAGCGTTTCCGGCAGGCATAGTTGCAGCTATCCTCCCGACCGAGAAGGTCCCCCAATATACAATAGTCGGTGATCATCACCGGCAGCCGGCCATGGATGATGCATTCCGATGGACCAAAGCTCCTCACTTCACCCACCTGGGCGAAGGTCAGCTCGGGGGATAACGTGACCCGGCTGGCGCCCAGCTCCTTAAGCACTTGGATGGCATATCCATTGTAAACATTGAGGGAAAAATCGGCCACCACTTCTTGTCCTGGCAGACTCTCAACTGCCAAGGCGAGGGTCCCCAAATTGCCGACCAAGACCCCTTTGAGATTGAGCTCCCTGGCCACCTGGAGGCCTTCCTGAACCAATTCCATCTCGTCGGCCCGGGTGATCCGAGGCAACGCCCAGTATACCGGGACGGGGAGCTTTGCCGCCTGGGCTAATCCCTCCCATTGGCTCTCCCAGGCTGCCCTTCCCTTCTTAGGCCCAAAGGCCTCACCGCCAAAGTAGATGAGGTCGGCGCCCGCCTCGGCAGCAGCCCTAGCAGCATCTCCTTCGGCCACGTGGACGGCCAGACGTGGTCTCCCTCGGAAGGTGCCGCCGGGTTGGGGACTTGAGGCGGGCAAGGCCGGGCGCGGCTTCCTCGCGATGCGCTGCCTGCTCAGATCGTCAACGGCTCGGCTGCGGGCTTTGTTCATTTCGCTGAAAGGGACCATGACGTCCCCGGCCAGATCGATCTTGACATCATCCGCCTCGAAGGGCTCATTGCCCAAGCGACAGACGTGCTCCTGGATCTTTTCTCTCGTCAGGGGGTGCTTCAAGGCCCTTTCGCCGAGGGCATCGCTTATCCCTGTCCCTCGGTGCCCCTGCCCATCCTCCATGACCACCCGAAAAGGCTCCCCTTCCCGAACCCGGACCGATACTCGCACAGGGATCTTGCGCACAACCCGGGGCGAGCGAAAAGTAGACCTGGCTCTAGATAGAAGCTCCCGGTCGGACAGCCGAAAAACGCGATCACTGGGTCGAATGGGACCTTTCAGCGCCACAAACACCCGTGAGCCGCTGGGGGCAGAATCGACCGGCTCTCTCCCTTTTTCCAGTTCAATCCGCTGTATCTCGGCGGCCACGCGGCCGCCATCGCTGACCCAGACTTCCACCTCATCGCCGACATGGAGTTCTCTAGTCAAATTAATTAGGGCCCGTTGGCCATCGAAGGAGACCACCCGTCCCAGGAGAATCCCCCGATTGTTCGGTCGCTCGGCGCCAATTAGGCCCTTCAGCCGCCGACCAAGGAGGTGACCGGTGGTAAAGCCCCGGTTGAAGACCTGGGCTAAATCCAGCTCTTCCCCTTCACTCACGACGAACTCGCCGCGGGCAAGGCTGTCTAAGGCTTTGCGATACGTGGCCGTCACCACCGCAACATATTCAGGGCGGCGCATGCGTCCCTCGATCTTAAGGGCCTTAACACCGCTTTCCACCAGCAGCGGCAGTTGTCGAAGGAGCTTAAGATCCCTAGTGCTGAGCAAGTGCTTGCCGGTTTGACCTTTAGCCAAGGATCGACCCCGATCATCCACCAATTCATATTGCAGTCGACATGGCTGGGCGCACCGGCCGCGATTGCCGCTGCGACCCCCAACCAGGCTGCTGAAGAGACACTGGCCGGAATAGGAGATGCAAAGGGCGCCATGGACGAATACTTCGATGTCCAGAGGGCTCGCCTGGACCATCGCGCTGATTTCATCGATGGTCAACTCCCGCGCCGCGATCACCCGGGAAAACCCTAGTCTCGTCAGGACTTCTAGATCCCCTTGGTTATGCACGGTCATTTGGGTGCTTCCGTGCAGGGGAAGCTCGGGAAAGGCCTGGCGGACCAGGCGAGCAAGGCCTAGGTCCTGGACGATGACTCCATCCACGCCAATTGCATTCAGAAAAGCAAGATACTCCTCGGCGGCAGCCATTTCCTCCGGGAGAATCAAAGTGTTTACCGTCACATAAAGAAAAGCTCCGTAAAGATGACAGTACTCGACAGCTTGAACGAGCTCATCCCGGTCGAAGTTGGCCGCGGATGCCCTAGCGCTGAAGTCCTTCCCGCCCAGATAAACGGCGTCAGCCCCATTTTGGATGGCCGCTTTTAATGAATCAAGATCCCCCGCCGGCGCCAACAGCTCCGGCAATTCCATCACCATTCCACTCCCTTTCGATTGCCGAAGGGGCCAGTGCCTGCCACCGGCCCCTCCCACGGCACATCTAGCTGCGAGACACTCTAATTAGGCCCGAGCAAGGCACTACATCGACCCCTCTGCGGACGAGCTCATCGAGAATCAGATTGATCCCGATGGAATCGCTAGCCATATGTCCGGCGATAACCACATTGACATGGGCCTCTTTGGCTTTTTCCAAGTTCTTTTCACTAATGTGCATGCCGACGATGGTGCCGATCCCCGCGGTTGCCAAGTGCTCAAAGATGTCCTTGGATCCGCCGGTTCCGCCGGTCATGTCCACCAAGACTTTCCCCGCACGCCTCTCTTTCGAGCCAGCCACCACTTTCAAAGCCGCGCCCATTTTCTCCGCCGCCGCGTATTCAGGCTCCTCCCTCAGGATGCTGAGGACATCCTTGACGCGGTATGGCTTGGCTTCATCAAATCGCCGCTGCAAATGGGTGTTCACCATGTTGTCCGCCGGGGTATGGATGCACATCAAAGGAACACCCAAGAGCCTGGCAGCATCGATCCCTCGCTGATGATTAACCGGCAGCAGGCCCCGGTTCACCTCAGCGATCCGGTCGCTCATCAACCCCTCCCCGATGTTGATGGGCACGCCATAGTTGGCCAAGATCTCTTCCTGCATGTGCATGACCAGGTGCAAGTTGGCCAGGGCCGCGCCTTCGGGATGATGGGCAATGACCAGATCGAGGGGCTGCTTCTCCCGCAGTCGGTCGGCCAGCAGGATCTCACCGACTTCGATGTCAATGCCGACCATCGCCCGCTCAACGTTGGTGTCCAAATCCCCATAGAGGACCCTCGTGTCGGCGTAGGGATTCCGTAACCGCTCCAGATCAAAGACTTCCTTCTCTGCAGGTTTAAGTTCTTCATAATCCCGTCTGAGTCGCTCCAGTTCCTGCTCGACAGCTTCAATGCCCCGCGGATCGTTTTCCTTTCCCTTTTGTACCGCAAGTTCGTAGATTTCTCTTATGGTCATTCCCAAGCCCACTACCTCCCTTGATGTAAGTTATCGACGCAGGCTCTGCATAGAGGTCAAAAGCTCCAATAGCTCCTCCCAGGGGCGGCAGTTGACCACGTCCTTCGGTTCGAGCCAAGCCCGTCTGGCCACCCCCACCCCATATTCCAAGTAATCTAATTGATCCGGGCCATGGGCGTCTGTATCAATCGCGATCAACACGCCAGCTTCGCAAGCCCAGCGGGCGTGGACCTCGTTGAGGTCTAACCGATCGGGGTAGGCATTGATTTCCAGGATGGTCCCCGTTCTAGCTGCCTCCTCGATGATCCGCTCCACATCGATGGCTAATGGCTCCCGCCGCCCAAGCAGCCGTCCCGTCGGGTGGGCGATGATATCCACATGGGGATTTTGCATAGCCGCTAAGATGCGCTCGGTGATCTTCTCTCCCGGTTGGTTGAACCCGGTGTGGATTGAGGCTACGACCACATCCATCTCGGCCAAGACCTCGTCGGGATAGTCCAGCCGGCCATCGGCCAGGATGTCTACTTCCACGCCCCTTAGGATGCGGAAGCCATCAAGTTCCTCGTTCAGTTGACGGATCTCTTCCCTTTGCTTCTTGAGTCTCTCTAGGGACAGACCCCTGGCGATGGCCAAGGAACGGGAATGATCGCAGACAGCCATGTACTTCCGCCCCCGTTCCCTAAGGGCTTCAGCCATGGTCCTGATGGAAGCTGTGCCGTCGCTCCAATGGGAATGAACATGCAGGTCCCCCTGGATATCCTCCTCCTTGATGAGACAAGGCAGCTGCCCGTTCAGGGCCGCCTCTACCTCGCCCCGGTCTTCCCTCAGCTCGGGCTCAATGAAAGGCAGCCCACAAAGGCGATAAAGATCTGCTTCATCGGCAACGGCTACTTGACCTTCCGGGGAAAACAAACCGGTTGGCCGAAGTACCAGACCGGCCTTCGCGGCTAGTTCTTCCAGCCGTCGATTATGGGCCTCAGAGCCGGTGAACTGCTGCCGGGCCGTAGGATAGGCCGCGGGGGCGGCACAGTAAAGATTCACCTCCAGGCCCGATGTCAACAGTACCTTCGCGCGGTCCTCCTGCCGTTGCTTGACTTGTTCAATGATCGGCAGCTCGCAGAAAGCGGCCAGGATCGGGGCTGGTTCCTCGGCGAGGACCAGGATGTCTCCGCTCGCCACCGTCTCCTGACGGCGACGAAGTCCCCCCACCAGCTCGGCCTTGAGGACCCCCCTCAGGGCAGCCAGCCTCTTGGTCAGTTCGATGGCAATAGGCCGGGCCATGTAAGCCAGGACCTGGCCGCCTCTTCGCCTCCACATCTCAATGCCGCGGAGGATTGCCATCTCCGTCTTGCCCCCGAACCCCTTGACTTGCCGGATCTTTCTTCCCCGAGCCGCAGCCTCCAAATCATCGATCGATTCGACGCCGAGCTGCCGGTGGAGGGTGAGCACCATCCGGGGACCAACGCCCGGGATGGTCAACAGATCCAATAAACCCGGGGGGACTTCCGCTCGCAGCTGTTGGTAGTAGGTCATCTCCCCGGTGGACAGCCATTCATCGATCTTCTTTTCGAGGGCCGGACCGATCCCGGGTATCTCCCGCAAGCGACCTTCGGCACCCAGCTGGGCGATATCGTCGGGCAAGTGCTCCACTTGCCGGGCCGCGTGGCGATAGGCCCTGATTTTATAGGGGTTCTCGCCCTTAAGTTCGAGCAAGTCAGCAATCTCCCGCAGAATCCAAGACAACCGCAGGTTCTTCATCCTCTACCTCCGATCAAAGTCTGCCCCGTTTCACTGCGGGGCAAACGAAGACACTATGCAGTGGGCGTGCTTTGGGACAAACCGGGGCCAGGACCCCGCGGCAGTCTTTCCAGGAGCAGCCCTTCCAGCTTGCTGTAAAGGGGTGGTACAGCCAGCAATATCTTCTCGGCGACGATGGAGTTTTCCAGGACGTTATGCACTGGCCTTGCGGGCACCAAGGTGATAAAGGTGAGGAGGACCGCCAGGAGAATGAAGCCTTTGGCGGCTCCCAGACCAATGCCAAGCACTTTATCTGCCTTTTGCAGACGGGAAGAGCTCACTGCCCGGGACCAGACTACCCCCACCAAGCTCAAACCGAGGCCGATCGCCAAGGCCAGGGCGCCGAAGGCCAAGGAATGGCTGATGGCAG
>JAAYLE010000180.1 GCA_012522085.1 Bacillota bacterium
GGACGGCTTTTCCTAAAGCTTATGGATCAGAACGGAGCGCCGGGTTCTGATCTCCTTGGAAGACCCCTCTAAAGGGCCTTTTTTGTGTTTGGCAAGCAGTCAACTAAACGGAGGTGTTAACCGGTCAATGACCAAAAAATCAACCGCCGTCTCCGTCATCCCCTTAGGGGGACTGGGGGAGATTGGCAAAAATTCAACGGTAGTCGAGTGTAATGGTGAGATCCTGGTGATAGATGCCGGGGTGATGTTCCCTAGTGAGGACATGCCTGGCATCGATTTGGTCATCCCTGATTTTACCTATCTTGAGGAAAACAAGGAAAAAGTGCGCGGCATCATCCTCACCCATGGCCATGAAGATCATATTGGCGCGCTGCCTTATCTGCTGCCCATCGTTGATGCTCCTGTTTATGGCACAAGGCTTACTTTGGGCTTAGTGGAAGGAAAGCTGAAGGAGCACGGACTGAACGGCAAAGCCAGACTACAGTGCGTCCGGGCGGGCCAGAAACTGCGGATCGGCCCCTTCGAAGTGGAATTTGTCCATGTTAATCACAGCATCGCGGATGTGGTAGCCCTAGCCATCCATACTCCCATGGGCATCATTTTGTTTGCTAGTGACTTCAAGTTCGACCAGACACCAATTGATGGCCGGCCGACGGATTTCCACAAACTGGCGGAACTGGGCGATAAGGGAATCACTTTGTTGCTATCCGATAGTACTAATGCGGAGCGTCCTGGCTATACGTTGTCGGAAAAGGTGGTAGGCGAGACTTTCAAAGATGTGTTCCGCCAAGCCAAAGGAAGGATCCTGGTGTCCACCTTTGCCTCCAATATCCACCGGATCCAGCAGATATTCGATGCCGCCCATGAGCATCGCCGCAAGGTCTGCGTCATCGGCCGAAGCATGGTTAATGTAGTCAGCATTGCTTCCGAGCTGGGCTATTTGCGGATTCCGGAGGATGTCTTGGTGGAGTTGGAAGAGCTTGATAAGTTGCCCAAGGAACAGGTAGTTGTCATTACTACCGGAAGTCAAGGCGAACCCATGTCTGCGTTGACCAGGATGGCCATGGCTGAACATCGGGATATTGGCATCATTCCCGGTGATACAGTGGTAATATCCTCCACGCCTATCCCTGGCAACGAGCGACTAATTGGACGTACCATTAATCATTTGTTCAAACAGGGTGCGGAAGTCATCTACCATGCCGTTTCGGGAGTCCATGTCTCAGGTCATGCCAGCCAGGAAGAACTGAAACTGATGCTCAACTTGTGTCGACCTAAATATTTCGCCCCTGTCCACGGTGAATACCGGATGCTGGTGAAGCATGCTCGTTTAGCGGAAATGGTGGGGATTCCTGCCAGCAATGTTCTTCTCTGTGAGCTGGGGGATGTTATCGAAATAGATGAAAACGGAGCGAGCAAGACCAGGAAGGTGACGGCGGGGCAGGTGTTGGTTGACGGACTGGGCGTCGGCGATGTGGGCAACATCGTCCTCAGGGACAGGCGTGTCTTGGCCCAGGATGGGATCTTGATCGTGGTGTTGACTATCGACAAGGTAACGGCGGAAATCGTAGCCGGCCCGGACATAGTCAGCCGTGGTTTCGTCTACATGAGGGAGTCGGAAGAGCTAATCGAAGAGGCCCGGGAAAAGGTCAGGATGGCCCTGAATGAATGTGAGTTGCAACAGGTGACGGAATGGGGGATCATTAAGGACCGAACGAGGGAAGTCCTGAGCAGATTTCTCTACGAAAGGACGAAGCGCCGCCCGATGATCCTGCCAATCATCATGGAGGTTTAATATTTCTGCGGGATTCACCACATACTAACCGCTGTAACAGACAGTAGCCTGAGAGGTGAAGCCCGCAGTGCACCGAACCTTGAATGAAGGTCAAGCCACCGGCGCTCAGAGGATGGAACAAGGTGAGCCAATGGTCAATCAGACCTTTGAGGCCATGCGCCAATTGGGGCAGTTGGCCCCGCCGGCGCCTGTTGAGTCGAACATCCATTGCCTCACCATCGTTGGTCAAATAGAAGGACACGTGGTCCTGCCTCCTAAGAACAAGACGACGAAATACGAACATGTTATTCCCCAATTAGTGGCCATTGAGCAAAGCCCTATGATCGAAGGAGTACTCATCATCCTCAACACCGTCGGCGGCGACATCGAAGCGGGACTAGCCATCGCGGAAATGATCAGGACCATGTCTAAGCCGTCGGTATCATTGGTTTTGGGCGGCGGTCATTCCATCGGGATCCCCATCGCCGTCGCTGCTCGCTACTCCTTCATTTCCGACACTTCAACCGTCACCGTGCACCCTATCAGGCTGACCGGCATGGTCATCGGTGTTCCCCAAACCTATGAATATCTAGACAAGATGCAGGATAGGGTTATTCGCTTCATCGTCAGCAACTCCAACATCGCCGATGAGAAGCTGCGGGAATTGATGTTTCGGACCGGTGAATTAGTCCGCGATGTGGGGACCGTCCTCGTCGGCAAAGAAGCGGTCGAGGTGGGCCTCATGGATGAGCTGGGGGGTCTGGCCCAAGCTATGGAGAAGCTCAACGCCCTCATCGATGAGAAGAAGGCCAGTGAAGGAGGATGAAGATGTGCTAATGTACACGATCCTCCCCATCGAAGAGGTGTTGGAAGGCTGGGACGAATTTGAACCCCAATACGTGGAATTGCGGCGAGGGAACATCACCATGCTAGTGGAGCCCACCGGGTTTGGTCAGGGACGCATTGTCCGCATCATCAGCTCCGATGCAGCAAGTCACCTCGAACCACGACTGCAGCCCGGCTGCCTAATCAACCTGGTGCCGTGATAGTCTATTCCCTCGCCTCCGCACATAGAATGATGCGGGGCGATGCGGAATGGCTGTCACATTGGTCTTCTTGGGTCTGGCCATCATGCTGGTTGGGATCCGGGTGATGAGTCGCGGGTTGAGTCAAGCCACAGGCCCCAGGATGAGGGCTCTCCTTTACCAACTGACCAAGACCCGAATGGCCGGTTTTTTGAGCGGCACCGCAGCCGCGGCGGCTGCGCAAAGCAGTAGCTTGGTGACCGTCCTCTTAGTGGGATTAGTCGATGCTGGGCTGCTGGATTATGGGCAAGCTTTCAGCATCATGCTTGGAGCCAACGTGGGCACTACATTTACCCTGCAGCTCTTGGCTTTATCGAGGGAGTCTTACGCCTTGCCCTTGATGGGCGCTGGGTTGGTCCTGGCCCTTTGTTTCCACCGAGGCCACCTTTATTACTTAGGATGCATCTTACTGGGGAGCGGGAGCATCTTTTTCGGGTTCGGCCTCATTTCGCTGGCTTGTGCCGGTTTAGAGCATGAGCCTTCTATTCGTTATTGGCTGGCCCAAAAGGCTCAAGATCCCTATTACGGCTTAATGCTAGGGTTTCTGGTCACCGGGGTAGTGCAAAGCAGCAGCGCCGTCATGGGCATGGTCGCAGCCATGGCCCGGGAGGGTTTAGTAAGCCTTCATCTTGCCGTGTCCATTTGTTTGGGGGCCAACGTGGGCACCTGTGTTACTTCGCTGCTGACATCCTTGGGGACGGGCGTTGCCGGCCGACGTGCGGCGGCAGCCCACCTGCTATTCAACATTCTGGGTGCGGCGGCTCTCTTCCCCTTACTGCCCTGGTTCGTCCCCATGGTGGCTGCTACCAGCTCTGATCCGGCCTTGCAAACAGCAAACGCCCATACCATCTTCAACGTAGCCACCGCCTTGCTCGCACTGCCTTTCACTTCTTGGTTCGTGAATTTAGTGAACAAGTTAGTCCCTGACAAATAGCCGTGAGTCATGGAGGGATTTTTTCCCGGGCCACAGAATGACTACACCAGCAGAAAGGAGAGGCCATATGAGTCCTGTGCAAGCACTCATTCTCGGAGTAATCCAGGGCCTAACGGAATTCTTGCCGGTCAGCTCCAGCGGACACTTGGTGATTGCCCAGGAACTGATGGGGTTGCGTTTGCCTGGGGTCACCTTCGAGGTTTGCCTTCATCTTGGCACCCTTGTTGCCGTTCTAGTCGTGTTTCGCCGCGAGATTAACCAGATCATCGCGGCGCTGGGGAGCTTGATCCATAAGGCGCCCCATCGACGGCGAGAGGATCTCACGTTGGTCTTAGCGCTGATCATTGGTTCTATCCCTGCAGGGGTAGTAGGGATACTGTTCGGCGACAAGGTGGGGAATCTGTTTGAACGACCGGATGTCGTCGGGTGGGCCTTGTTGGCGACGGGCGGGCTCCTTTGGGTTTCGGACCGGAAAGCACATGCCCATGCGGTTTTGATGGCTGGGATTAGTCCTTGGGATGCGCTTTTTGTCGGTGTGGGACAAGCTCTAGCTCTCATTCCCGGCCTTTCCCGGTCGGGGGCGACGATTGCTTTTGGATTGCTGCGAGGGTTGGACCGGGACACGGCAGCCCGGTTTTCCTTTCTGTTGTCTATACCTGCCATCGGCGGGGCCGCCTTGTTGGAGCTGTGGCAGTTAGAAGCGTTCAGTCTGGATACTGGTTTAGGCGTCCTGCTGGTAGGAACGGTCAGTGCTGCCGTTTCTGGTTACCTTGCTGTGAGTCTGCTCCTCAGGTTGATCCGTTCTAACCGTCTGACTTATTTTTCCTATTATACTTGGACTGTAGGCCTCTTGTTAGTACTAGGGTCTTTTCTTAAGGGTAGTGGTATCTGATGAAGCGAGTATTGTCGCCAAGGCCCCGGGTCAACTTTCGTCTACTTGT
This sequence comes from Bacillota bacterium, assembly GCA_012522085.1. Lineage (GTDB taxonomy): Bacteria > Bacillota > Limnochordia > JAAZLZ01 > JAAZLZ01 > JAAZLZ01. The sequence continues at coordinate 4,735 of JAAYLE010000180.1, forward strand.
CATCAGCGCCATTGTTCTGTTCAGTGCCTTCAGCGTCGTCCGTTCGGTTGTCCATCGACGCGGCGGGTTAATCATCCGAACAATTCGGGCCGAGCCAGGGGTATTGGAGATCTCCCGTCAGCTGGAAGTACTTGCTATTCGTCGAGAACAGGTGGTGTTTGCGCCGGGAAGTGGGCGAGTGACTTTGTTGATCAAGGAAGGACAGCGGGTGCCTGCTGGAACCACCGTTGTGGAGATAAAGGATGAGAGCCGGGAACAGGAAATCGGGCCTCGGCTCAGCGAAGCCCGTGAGAACATACGCCGTTTTGACCTGGAGGCCATGGAAGCATTGCACCAATTAGATGAGGCGATCACTGATCTCGACAACAAGCTGGTGCACGCGCCAAAAGACAAGCGAAAGGCCTGGCAGCAGGAAAAGGAACAGCTCCTCAAGGAGAGAGAGAAGCAAAGGCGGGCAAGTGCCCAGCAGCGGCAGCAGCTCATGTCCCAGGTGGAAGAGTATCTAGCCCTTTGGGGAGAAGTCGTCCATCATGTGAACGCCCCCGCGGCGGGGGTTGTTCGCTACGAGATGGATGGACTAGAAGGCATCTTGACGCCCCAGACAGCGCTGCAGCTTTCCCGGGCCGAAGTGGGTGGACTAAGACCCGCGCGGGAAGTCCGTCGTAATGACGAACTAATTAAGGAGGGGGCTCCCCTTTTCAAGCTGATCGACAACTATGCCCTGTTCCTCCTAGGCTATCTTGAGCCTGAGTCGATGGATTATCGAGTGGGGCAACGACTACGGTTTCGTTTGCCCGGCATAAAGGAGGAACTTGTCGGTCGGGTTGAGGGTTTAGGCCCTCAAGGGGACCTGCAAGGGGTGCTCTTTCGCATCGAGCGCTACTTGCCGGCTTTTGACATGCTGAGACAACTGCGGGTGGAAGTGATCGCTGCTAGGTTCCAGGGGACCATCCTGCCCAGGAAGGTGCTTCGGATGCGGGGTCAACAAGTGGGTGTTTACGTTCGCACTGTTGATGGACCTGCTTTCCAGTCGGTCACTGTTCTGGGGGAGAAGGATGGGCTAGTCTGTGTGGAGGGCCTTCCCCGGGGAAGCCGGGTTATTAGCGGGGGACTGTGGCTAAGAGAAGGTATCCGCGCCCCGAGTAGAGAATGAGTGGGGGTGAACATTATCATGGACGTGATAAGAGATAATGTGGCCCGGATACGGGATGAAATAGCAAGAGCGGCCGAGTCTAGCGGCCGGAGGGCGGAAGCGATTACCCTTGTCGCCGTCAGCAAGACGGTGGAACCGGCTCGAATTGAGGCGGCCGTTGAAGCTGGGATCAGACATTTTGGGGAGAATCGGATCCAGGAAGCCCAGGAAAAAATCCCGTTGATCCACGGTTCGGTCACTTGGCATATGGTAGGGCATCTGCAGCGAAACAAGGCCGGACAGGCAGTGGAGCTGTTTGACATGATCCAATCGGTTGACACCAAGCGGCTAGCTGAGACATTAAGCCGCAGGGCCCTCCAAGTTGGCCGCAGGGTAGATGTCTTGTTGGAAGTGAATATAGGTGGGGAAGCAAGCAAAATAGGAATACCACCGGAAGAAACCGAAAGCTTCCTTGAGGGGATTAAGGACCTGCCGGGCATAAGGGTAAGGGGGCTAATGACCATTCCTCCCTATGACCCCGATCCGGAGAAGGTCCGACCCTACTTTCGCCGAATGCGAGAATTGTTCCAACGCCTGAAGGATAAGACCTCACCGCCTATGGTTCATCTGTCCATGGGGATGAGCAATGACTTTGCCGTGGCGATTGAAGAGGGAGCGACGATGGTTCGGGTGGGCACCGCGATTTTCGGAGCTAGGGGCCGATAGGAGGGAAGGTTATGGGGTTTTTGGATCGGGTTCTCGGTTTAATGGGCGTCCAGGTGGAGCATGAGGAAGAATCGGAGGCGGCTCCTACCGTTCCAGAGGAGAAGCCTAGTCGTTGGCAGCGTAAGCGAACACCTGCTCCCGTGGTAAACTTGCCCAGTCAGCGACAACCCATCAGAGTTGTTGTCCTGGAACCCCTATCATATGATGAAGTACAGCAAATTGCCGATCACCTGAAGGGAAGGCGGCCGGTGATCCTCAGGGTCACCGATTTGGATCGGGACTTGGCCAAACGCATCGTTGACTTTGCTAGCGGGACAATCTATGCCCTCGATGGTTCTGTCCAACAATTAGGAGACGGCATTTATCTTTTTGCCCCCAACAACGTTGTTATCGATGCCGACGAGACGAGCCTAAGTCGAGGCTTCTTGGACCGATTCTAGTTGGGAGGCTCCAGCATGGCAGTGGGAAAGGAACGCTTGGGGATTATCGGAGTCGGGGCTATGGGCTCTGCCTTGTTAACGGGCATCCTAAGGGAAGGCTTGTTTGCACCAGAGCAGGTTATGATCAATGATTTGGACGGCAACCGCTTGGCACAGGTGGCGGAGAAGGCGCGAGTCCGGGCGGCAGCTTCGAACATAGATGTGGTGGAAAGCGCCGATGTGATTCTGCTTGCCGTGAAGCCAAACGTTATGGGCCTCGTCCTGGAGGAGATTGGGGGGCGATTAGGTGCCCGGCAGCTGCTATTGTCGATTGCGGCCGGCATTGATTTGACTTTCATCGAGAGCCGCTTATCTGCGGATGTGCCTGTGATCCGAGCGATGCCAAACACCCCATGCCTCGTGGGCAAAGGAGCGATTGCCCTGAGTCCGGGCAAGCATGTTGATAATGACACCCTCGATTTTGGCCGGCGGATTTTCGCCGCGGTGGGCAAGGTCGTCGTGGTTGATGAACCGTCGATGGACGCAGTTACCGGCCTTAGCGGCAGCGGCCCAGCCTTTGTCCTCACCGTCATTGAAGCTCTTAGCGATGGCGGCGTTGCCGCGGGGCTCCCTCGGTCAATTGCTTACCAACTCGCTTTGGAGACTGTCTTGGGAACGGCGGTCATGGCCGCGGAGACCGGGGAGCATCCAGCGAGACTGCGAGATATGGTGACCTCCCCAGGGGGCACGACCATTGCCGGGATGCGAGTCTTAGAGGCGGGGAGCGTTCGCAGCGCCTTCATGGAAGCGGTCCTGCGGGCAGCGGAACGGTCTCGCCAGTTGGGCGAGAGGTGAAGGAGGCAGGTTTCATTGTCCATCATCATTTATGTGGTGCGCACAGCTTTCCAGATTTATCGCTGGCTCTTGCTGGCTCGAATCATCATCTCATGGGTGAACCCTAATCCCTATTATCACCCGGCGATTCGGGCTATTTATGACTTGACGGAGCCTGCCCTGAGGCCGTGTCGCAGCTTGTTGCCTGCCTACCACGGGATTGACTTTTCACCCATGATCGCTTTCTTCGTCTTGGGAATCTTGGAGCGGTTGGTCATTGGCATCCTTTTCGGCATCCTCTATTAATTTGTTGGGGGAGGGGCAACTTGTTTAATCGGGAACAACTACTTGAGCCGTTCGTCGGGGAAGACCGAGAGATCGCCGCGCGCATCTTGGACCTGGCGGAACTAGCTTATAAGCACAACCGACCGGAGCATGGCGATTTCTTAGATCCCCACGGGCAGAAAGTAGCTTTGGAGGTTGTCCGCTGGCTCAAGGGCTTTATCTTCCGCCTCAATGGCGGCTACAAAGCTGCTGAGCGAAAGCGGCTGAGTCTGCTGCCGGACTACTTCTTCGCTGATGATGTGGACTCGCCGATAGTCGCGTTGCAGATAGAGGGGGATTTTCGGTTTACCAAGGCGGCCCATCGGGATGTGTTGGGAAGCCTGATGGGTTTGGGGCTGCGCCGGGAGAAGGTAGGCGATATTCTACCTAGTCAACAAGGCTGGCAAGTCCTGTTGGCTGCTGAAATCGCTGGTTTTGTGGAGCAGAATCTAACCACGATAAGAGGCATCCCCGTTGAGGTAAAACCGATTGAGCTGGAGCAATTAGCGGTCGAACCAGAAGAGGTGAAGCCCATTCGGGCGACAGTAGCTTCCCTCAGGTTAGACGCTGTTGCCGCAGCCGGATACGGAGTATCCCGCAGTAAGATGGCAGTCGAAATCAAGGGTCAAAAGGTCAGGCTGAACTGGCAGCCAGTGTCTAACCCCGCCCTGCCGATCAAGAAGGGTGATGTCCTATCCATCAGGGGCAGGGGGCGGGTTGTTGTCGAGGACATCCTGGGGACGACTAAGAAGGGTCGCCAACATATTCTCCTGGTTCGGTATCGATGAAGGGGGGAGAGGACGTGCTGACACCACGGGATATCCACGAAGCTGAGTTCAAGGTGGTATGGAGGGGTTATTCCCCACAAGAGGTTGATGAGTTTCTAGGTAAGCTGGTTAAGAAATATGAGGAGCTCTGTCAGGAAAATGAGGATTTGAAAGCGAGCCTGAAAGAGCTTGAGGCACGGCTGGACGAGTATTCGCGGATGGAGTTGACTATCGTCGATACTCTCGAGACGGCCAAGCGGACTACCGAGAATTTGCGAGCAGTTGCCGAGCGGGAAAGGGAAGCGATCTTAGAGGAGGCGCGGGTAAGGGCGGAGACCATCCTCCAACGGGCCCGGGAGAGGGCCCAGGAAGCAGTCGCCCGTCTAGAAGCGCTGCAAAGGGAAGGAGAGTCCTTCCGGTTTAGGTTCCGAACTTTGTTGGAACAGTATCTGACCATGCTCGAAGACAGCGGAATTGGTCAGGAACAACTAACCAAGGCCTTCGCTGAGACGGAGGTGGCCAGCGCCGAAGAGGAGGAATAACGTTCGGGCAAGTCTCTTGATTTTTGGCCGCTGGTTGGTTATAATACTCGCAAACAGAGACAAAGGCGATGAAAAGGAGAGTAGTCTTAGGTTTTGCTGCAGCGAGCCGGGGAGGGTGGAAGCCCGGTGGGAAAACCTGAGGTGAAGATCACCTTGGAGCTGCGGACTGAAGTGTCAAAGACATGGGTAAGATCCGTCGGTTGCGGCCGTTATCCGCCCAAGAGCGCACACGATTGTGTGCAGCGGGGTGGTACCGCGGGAGTCACTCTCTCGTCCCGGAAGGGGCGGGATTTTTTTATGGGGCTTGAAGGAGGAGGAGTCATGGATTACAGTCAGACTTTACAATTGCCTAAGACAGACTTTCCGATGCGGGCTAATCTCCCCAAGAGAGAACCCGACATCCAGGAGTTCTGGAAAAAGAACGATATTTATGCCAAATTGCAGGAACGGGGCAGGGCAGAAGGACGGCCTCGCTTCGTCTTGCATGATGGGCCCCCTTACGCCAATGGACATATCCATATAGGCACCGGCATGAACAAAGTCCTCAAGGATATCGTGGTCCGGTCGCGGACGATGGATGGGTACTGGGCTCCCTATGTGCCTGGCTGGGATACCCATGGATTACCCATTGAGCAACAGGTGATCAAGAACCTCAAGTTAGATCGCCATCAGATGGACGTCCTCGATTTCCGCCGCCAGTGCCGCGAATACGCTCTAAAATTCGTCGACATTCAGCGGGAGGAATTCATCCGGTTAGGCGTATGGGGAGACTGGGCGAACCCATATTTGACCCTCACCCCAGCATACGAAGCGAAACAGATCGAAGTCTTTGGCCAGATGGCAGCCAAAGGCTACATTTACAAGGGCCTGAAGCCAGTCTATTGGTGCGCCGACTGTGAAACCGCTTTGGCTGAGGCGGAGATCGAATACTGGGACAAGAATTCGTATTCGATCTATGTGGCCTTTCCCGTTAAGGACGACAAGGGCCTGGGCCTTGCGGGGCAGCAAGTACTGATCTGGACTACAACGCCATGGACTATCCCGGCTAATATGGCCATTGCCCTCCACCCCGACTTTGAGTATACGCTGTTGGCGACCCCGAAGGGGGACTTGCTGGTAGCGAAAGAATTGGCCGGGCATGTGGCGGAGGAATTGGGATTGTCGGAGGTAGCCACGACAGGCAGTTGGCAGGGCCGGGACTTGGAGGGTGTAGTGACTACCCATCCCCTCGTGGATAGGGATTCTCCCCTCATCTTGGCCGAGCATGTTACTCTAGAACAAGGTACCGGTTGTGTCCATACAGCTCCTGGTCATGGGCTGGAGGACTATGAAGTGGGTGTGCGCTACGGGCTGGAGGTCTTTGCTCCGGTGGATGGCAAAGGCGTTTTTACCGCGGAAGCCGGACGCTACGCAGGCATGAAGCTGGAAACGGCCAACAAGGAGATCATCGCCGATTTGGAAAGGTCCGGTCGGCTCTTGGGCGTGGGCGAGATAAACCACCAGTACGCCCACTGTTGGCGGTGCAAGAAGCCCGTAGTCTTTCGGGCGACGGAGCAGTGGTTTGCCTCCGTGGAGGGATTCCGAGAAGAGGCTTTGGACGCAATCAGCCGGGTTCAGTGGGTACCCAGCTGGGGCATGGACCGAATCGCCAACATGGTGCGGCAGCGAAATGACTGGTGCATCTCCCGTCAGCGCGTCTGGGGCGTTCCGATCCCCATCTTCTACTGTGAAGACTGCGGCGAGGCTATCCTCAATGAGGAGACCATCGCCTCCGTGGCGGCCATTTTCGGTAGAGAAGGGTCCAACGCCTGGTTTGCCCGTCCTGCTGAGGAGCTCTTGCCAGATGGTTACCGTTGTCCCAACTGCCAGGGGAGTAGGTTTACCAAGGAAACAGACACCATGGACGTCTGGTTTGACTCTGGCAGCAGCCATGTAGGTGTCCTTACTCAAAGGGACGAGTTGACTTGGCCTGCCGACCTTTACCTCGAAGGCTCCGACCAACATCGTGGTTGGTTCCAGTCTTCCTTGTTGACTTCTGTCGCCACGCGCGGGGAGCCCCCTTACAAAGCAGTCCTAACCCATGGCTTCATCGTTGATGCCGACGGGAGGAAAATGTCCAAGTCGCTGGGGAATGTCATTGCCCCGACAGAAGTGATCAACAAGTATGGAGCAGATGTATTTCGTCTTTGGGCCGCCTCCTCAGATTATCGAAACGATGTCAGGGTATCGGAGGACATTCTGCGGCAAGTCTCTGAAGCTTATCGGCGAATCCGCAATACATGCCGGTTCATGCTCGGCAATCTCAGCGATTATCAACCAGAGGACATCCCTCTGGACCAAATGCCCGAGGTTGACCGCTGGGCTCTGCACAGGCTGCAAGAGCTCATCAAGCGGACGGTCCAAGCTTACCGGGACTACGATTTTCATCTGGTCTATCATGCCTTGTACAATTTCTGCACGGTGGACATGAGTTCTTTCTACTTGGACGTTCTCAAAGATCGTCTCTACTGTGATGCTCCCTCTTCCTTGTCGAGGCGTTCGGCTCAGCAGACCATGTACCAGATCCTGAGGACCCTAGTCCTCCTGATGGCACCGATATTGGTCCACACTGCCGAGGAAGTCTGGCAGCATCTCCCCGAGGAAGAGCTCAGCGTCCATCTCGTCCAGTGGCCAAAGGCCAATCCTGAGCTGTTGGATGAGGGGCTAGCCCAACGCTGGGACGTCCTTATGGACGTGAGGAGAGAAGTAGCTAAAGCCTTGGAGCAAAGCCGGGGGGACAAGTTGATTGGCAGCTCTAACGAGGCAGCGGTGGATGTTTACGCTAACGAGGATGTGATAAGCTGTTTAAGTCCTCTTAGCGAAGAGCTGGCGGGGTTGTTCATCGTTTCTCAGGTTAAGCTGCATCCCCTGTCGGAGTCTCCGGCCGATGCCCTTCGTTCCGAAAAGGGGCACTTGGCGGTCAAGGTGACTACAGCTCCAGGCCAGAAGTGCCCTCGCTGCTGGCGCTTCTACGAGGAACTCGTGGAGGAAACCCTTTGTTCTCGGTGTACAAAGGCCTTGGCAACAAGGTAGATTCATCTGGACGCCGCCTGAAGGCGGCGTCTTGCTTATCTAAACACTAGCCTGGGCAGAAAAAGGACTACACCGGGGAATATGGTGATTAACATCAGCACCGCCAGAAGTGGGACGTAAAATGGAAGAGTGGCCTTGACCATCTGCTCAAAGGAAATGTCGGCCACCCTGCATACCGCATACAAACACATCCCGACCGGGGGAGTCAAGAGCCCAATCATTAGATTGAGAACCATCACCAATCCCAAGTGAAGGGGATCGATGCCCACCTGGGAACACAAGGGGACAAGGATGGGCGTTAGGATGGTGATGGCGGCCAGGCTTTCCATGAAGCACCCGACCACAAGGAAAAAGAGATTGAGGATCAAGAGAATAGTCAAGGGATTCGTCGAGATTTGGAAGACTCTTTCGGCTAGGATGATCGGGATGCGCAACCGAATGAGGACCCAAGCGTAAAGGGCTGCACAGGCAATGATGAACAAGATCATGGCCGAATCCCGCAAGGTCTCGGTCATGATGTGCTGCAAATCTGTCCAAGATATCTCTCGGTAGAGGAAGACGCTAATAATCAAAGCATACAGGACGCAGACGGCTGCCGCTTCCGTGGGGGTGAAAATGCCGGAGAAGATGCCGCCGATTAGGATTGCAGGGGTAAGCAAAGCAGGGAAGGCATCGAAGAAGCTTCGCACTGCTTCTCTCACCTTGGGCCGTGGATGGACGGGGTACTGTTTTTGCCTGGCCGTCCAGAAAATGAGCAGCATTAAGCTGATGCCAATCATGAGCCCGGGGATGATCCCGCCAATGAGCAAAGCTCCGATCGACACTTCACCCATCACCCCAAAGATGACCAAGGGGATGCTAGGGGGAATTATTGGCCCAATGACGGAAGAAGCAGCGGTGATCGCCGCGCTGAATTCCCGATCATACCCTGCATCCAGCATAGCTTTGATTTCAATGGTCCCCAGGCCGGCGGCATCAGCTACTGCCGAGCCGCTCATCCCCGCGAAAATGATGCTGGCCAAAACGTTTACATGGCCAAGCCCCCCTGGCCACCAGCCAGCTACTTGACAGGCAAACTGAAAAATCCTTTCCGTGATCCCGCCGGTGTTCATCAGTTTTCCGGCCAGGAGAAAAAAGGGAATGGCTAGAATGGGGAAGCTATTGACCCCGTACATCATTCGTTGGGCAAGAACAGCATAAGGCAAAGCCAGGATGCCCCGTCGGACGGCCATGACGGCAATTGCGGTCAGACCGATGGATGAGGCGATAGGGAGGCCGGTGGCGATAAGGAGGAGCAGCAAGCCTCCAAACAGCATCAGCTCCATGGCGGGACCTCCTTCCTGATTTGTGGGGGGGATAGCAGGTCTTTGATGTCCACTATGGACTTGACAGTCATGAACAGGCTGCAAAAGGCTAGTGGAACATAGAAGATCCCCATGCTGAGCTTGGGCATCGAGGCGGCCGAATAGGGCCAAGATACCCTCATGCTGGTGACTGTTCCGACAAGGACACAAAGGGCAAAGAGAAGCTCTAAGATCGACCTGACAAGAGCCAAGACGCGATTGCCCCGCGGGCCGATCTTGGACATGACCCAGTCGATGCGAAGGTGGCGGTCATCCGCCTGGACCGCCGCTGCACCGATAAAGGTAACCCAGACCAATAAGAACCGGGCCAGCTCCTCGGTCCAGGGAACGGGGATCCTCAGTACGTAGCGGAAGAGGACCTGGGCGAGGACAATGGTCACAAGGACAGCGAGCAGGAAAGAGCCAATTCCCTCAACGCGTTTCTTCACAGCCCTCACTCCTCCACAAAAAGGGGCGGCTGCCCGCCCCTACGGCAAGAATTCCTTGACTTCATCCCAGATCCAAGGCTGCCATGTTTCCGAGATCCGCTTGATAGTCGATTCCACTGAAGCAGCAAAGGCCGCCTTATCAACCTGCACAATTTCCATGCCGAGCGCGACCAGTTTCCCCTTGGCTTCCTCTTCCCGAGCTGCTGCCTCTGAGTTGGCCCAAGCCAAGGCCTTATCCGCAGCCTCGCGGATGATGTTCCGCTGCTCAGGAGTCAGGCTGCGGTAAGTCTTATTGCTGAAAGTCCAGTGGTAGACGCTAAGTAGGTGCTCTGTGAGCATAATGTATTTTTGCACCTCATGGATTTTACCCGTGAGAATTGTCTCAAAGGGATTCTCCTGGGCATCGACGACGCCCATTTGCAGGGCGCTGTAGGTTTCAGGCCAGGCGACTGGGGTGGGCAGGACTCCCGTTGCTTTCCACGTATCAACCCAGACAGGGATTTCCGGCAAGCGCAGCTTTATGCCCTGCAAGTCGTCAGGAGATGTGATCTTGATGTTGGCTGTCAGATTGCGAGCCCCTCGTCGCTGCACACCAAGCAGCATCATATCCGCTTTCTCTGCAAAAACCTTGTTGATAGCCTCGCCAACGGGGCCGGCGTAAACAGCAAACAGGGCATCGTAGTTGGGAAAGAGAAAGGGGACTTGCATCGGGGCCAGGTCTGGGGTCAAGGTAGCAACGGGAAAATCACCAAAGATCACCAGGTCGACCTCGCCGATCTTGATGAGTTCCAGCAGCTCCTTTTCCCCGCCGAGGACCGCTCCGGGGAACAATTCGACTTTCATTTGGCCATCGCTCATCTCACTCACGTATTGCTGGAACTTGCCTGCCGCCTGCTCATCGAGTCCTCCCGGCATAGTGTGGAGTCCGAAGGAGATCGTCACCGGACTGGCATTGACAAAAGCTGTGCAAATCAGGATGACCCCCAGCATAATGCTCAGTACGCGATACATTCTTAACGCCTCCTCGTATTGTTTTGCTTGTTACTTTCGCTCTCCCCAATATATTGGCAGTATTCATACCATTCGGCCAAAACTCCTGCCGGCACCTAGCTGGTAGGTAGAATAGATTTCTGGAGCCACCTCCTAATCGGACATAAATAACAGCATGATGCAGGGTAACAGTTGTGTCGAGGAACCAACCGTTGTAGCTGACAATTCCTTTCGAGCTTCCCGGCTTCTAGTTGGATCCCAATCTCAGCGGCAGCTCCTGCCGGCTAGACCACGCGCGAGGGGCGCAATCGGCGATTAACGCAACTTTGCATTCCAGTGGCATTTTTCGATTGAGGCGCAAGACACTAAGAGGATTTTTGCGCCAAGCAGCGAAGCTAAAAGGGACCACTACACTACCATAAGGAGGTTCACACGTGTTCAAGCAACGCATCCATCATGTCGTACTGGTTGTCGTAGCGCTCGTACTGGCAGTCTCTATGGTTTCTGCAGCCCAGAACAAACCTCTTGTGTTCAAGATGGGCCTCATCTCGCCAGCAGACCATCCGGTGACGAAGGCCTCCCAGTACATGGCTGAGCTAGTCAAGGAACGAACTAACGGAGGAATTGAGATTCAGGTCTTCCCCAACGGCGTGTTGGGCGGTGAGGTTGAACTCCAGGCAGCCGTTCGCAGCGGAGCTATTCATATGGCTTCCATCGGCGATGGCCATGCGGCTGCTTACAGCAAGCCTTGGAATATTTTCGTGATGTATTACATCTGGCCCGATGCCGAGACAATGCATCGGATCCAGGCAGGGCCTCCCTTTGAACCCTTTGTGCGCGACTATGAGCAGAATTCGGGGGTTACCGTCCTTGCTATGAACTGGGAGCAGGGAGCACGACATCTCTTGGCCAAGAAGCCTGTTCGCACTCCGGAAGATTTGCGGGGCGTTAAGATTCGCGTCGACCAGCTGCCCTTGCACTCCGAAGGTTGGCGGGCCATGGGTGCTAACCCCACACCGCTTGCGTTCCCTGAGATCTATTCCGCCCTGCAGCAAGGGGTCGTCGATGCAATGGAGTGTCCTCTGAACTGGATTTACAGCAGCGGATTTCATGAGCATGCCAAGTACCTCAACTTGACCGCTCATAGCCGCTACATGAATATGGTGATCATCAACACCAAGCTCCTTGAGGGCCTGTCTCCCGAGTACCAACAGATTCTCCGGGAGGCCGCCGTCGAAGCTGGGCTCTATGAGACCGAGCTGAGCAGGCAGGAGGAGCTGGACTATCGGAAGAAGATGGAGGCCGAAGGCGTTACTTTCGTCGAGGTCGATGTTGAGGCTTTCCGGAACCGTGTCCTGCCCTTGTTTGAGAAGAATATGGACAGGTGGGGCCGCGAAGTCTACGACATCATTATGGGACAGTAGTCGTTGCCGACAACATCTTGCCAGAGTGGGGCTCCCTGTAGTTGGGGCCCCCTCGATTCTACCGAACGTGGGGTGAATTAAAACTGGTTGGGCTCTTGAAGCAAATCAACAATTGGACGGAGAGATTGATTAAGGGCTTCCTTGTTTTGTTGCTATCAGGCATAGTCGTTTTGTGTTTTTATCAAGTCATTACCAGATTCATCTTGGTTTCCTTTGCCTTTGCCTGGACAGAAGAGATCGCCCGTTTGCTCTATGTCTGGGGGTGTTTCTTTGGCGCTGCCGTCTTAGTCAGGCAAAAGCGCATTATTCGCGTCGACGTTATCAGTGGTGCTTTGTCGGCGTCCTTGACCCGCATTATTGAACTAATTGTCCTCCTTAGTATGTTGGCCTTCTCGCTGGTCCTGGTTGTGAAAGGATTTGAGTTCACCCAATCCATTGCCCAAGACCGCTTGACTCTTCTTGGCTATCCCCGCAACTGGTTTTGGCTTCCTATACCGTTGGCCGGCATCTTTGCCAGCATGTACATCTTGGAACAGATCCTAGAGCACTTGGGCGGATGGTTTTCGCCTTCTGCGCAACAGAACTAGTGAGTAGTCTGTAACACCTGAAAAGGAGCGATAAACTCCACTATGGGGATTAGTATTGTTCTTCAACTTTTAGGCTTTCTGGCACTAACAGTGCCCGTCGGATTTGCACTGGGCTACGTTGTGTTCAATTATTTTCTGATCAACGGAGTTCCCCTGACCAACTTGATCCAGACCATCGGTCAGGGTGTCAACAACTTCACTTTTCTCGCGGTGCCCTTCTACATTATGGCCGGCCAATTGATGAACACCGGGGGTATGACCAACGCGATCTTTGGTTTTGCCAACGCCCTCGTTGGCCATATCCGGGGTGGACTGGGCCATGTGAATATTCTGGCGAGCATGATCTTTGCCGGCATGTCCGGGGCAGCAGTAGCAGATGCGGCCGGTCTGGGTACGGTAGAAATCAAGGCGATGCTCGACAACGGTTATGATCTAGACTACAGCGTGGCTGTAACTGGCGCTTCGGCGACTATCGGCCCGATCATTCCACCAAGCATCATCATGGTCGTCTATGGAATTACAGCCAATGTGTCGATCGGCAAGCTGTTCCTTGGTGGGATCATACCGGGAGTCCTCATGGGCCTGAGCATGTTGGGCTTGAATCACTACTTTGCAGTCAAGAGGAATTTCCCCGTCAGCAATCTCCCGGACATCGGGACGGTCGGCACCTCTTTTCGCAAGGCCCTGCCTGCATTGGTACTCCCGTTGATCATTGTCGGCGGCATTCTCAGCGGCTTATTCACACCGACCGAAGCAGGTTGTGTAGCTACGGTGTACGCCCTTATCCTCGGTGTGTTTGTCAATCGGGAGGTTTCTTTTGCTGACCTGAAAGAGATTGTCCTGGATACCATGCTTCAGTCGGCTCAGGTGGGTTTTATTGTTGCTACAGCTGCAGCCTTTAGTTGGGTCCTCACCTTCGAACAGGTTCCTGTAAGAGTCGCCAACTATCTGACCCAGGCGATCCAAAGCCCGATTGTGCTACTCATCGCCCTGAATGCCATTTACCTTTTCCTTGGAGCCATCATGGAAGCAAGTGCGATCGTCATCATGACCGTACCCATCGTCATGCCCTTAGCGATGAAAATGGGCATCGATCCGATTCACCTGGGAGTGCTGGTGGCCA
>JAAYLE010000181.1 GCA_012522085.1 Bacillota bacterium
CACTCCCCCTAAGATGGTTAGACAAAAAAGGGCAACCTCCTCCCTGCCGGCTTGTAAGGTTCTAACAGGCAAGTCTTCCCAGCAAGAGCCCTACAAGGAGCGCAGGAGGACCACAACGCCCATGCCGGCCACAACAGTCCACAACAGACTGCGGGTTCTCACGGCGACGATGAAACTGGGCAGCGCGGCCAGAAGATGGTAATTGCTAAAGGAAAAGTTCAGCTTTCCGCCTTGCAGAAGAAGTTCAGGCCCCAGCAAAGCTCCCAGGACCGCAACAGGGATGAAGGACAGCCAGCACAGCAGCAAGGGAGACATTTTAATTTCGGTCAAGGCGAGTAAGGGAAGCACCCGGGTCAAGTAGGTGACCAGGGCCATCCCCGCCAGGATCAAGATGAACGGCTCTGCCAAGTCGACACCACCAATCCCAGCCCGGCGGCAAGGATGCTCGCCAGGACTACGTTCCAGTTGCCAGGCAACAGCAGCGCAACGACGACCGACACCGCAGCCGCGACGCCGCCGACCAGTACATGGATGGAGCCCTTGAGCTGAATGACCAGCAGGGCGATGAACATGGCCGGCAGGGCAAAATCAAGGCCCAGCCTGGCCGGGTCAGGCAGGATGCTGCCAAAGAGCCCTCCGACGAGGGAGCTCATGACCCATGTACAATAAGAAGCGAGATTAATCCCCAGGAGAAGCCAGGGATGGGCCGGCCCTCGATCGAGATTCGCACTGTGCAGGGCGAAAGTCTCATCGGTGATATGGAAGGCAAACAGGCCCAGGAAACTTCGCCGCAGACCTCCGAGGTGGGGGCTGAGGGCCGCGCTCATAAGCAGATGCCGCAAGTTCACCAGCAGCGTGGTGCTGACAACGGGAAGGAAACCGGCACCGGCGCCTAGCATGCCGGCCGCGATGAATTGGCTTGAGCCCGCATAAACAAAAATAGACATTGCTACCGTCTGGGCCAGCGTTAGACCCGCCTGCCGGGCCAAAACACCGTAGGCGACTCCGATGGGCCCATAGCCGAACATGATCGGAACCGCCTGCCGCACACCGACTCCAAAGGCTTCTCTAGCAGTCAACTGAACCAACCCTACTCCTTCGGACGCATATGGGGGAATAAGATCACATCTCTAATTGAGGGCGAATCCGTAAGCAGCATCACCATACGATCGATCCCGATGCCCAATCCCCCTGTGGGAGGAAGACCATACTCCAGGGCGACGATGTAGTCCTCATCCATCATGTGGGCTTCATCATCTCCCGCGGCCCGCTGCTCCATCTGCTTCTCAAACCGCTCCTTTTGATCGATGGGGTCATTGAGCTCCGAAAACCCATTGGCCACTTCCCATCCCATGATGTAGGGCTCAAAGCGGTCGGTCAAATGGGGCCTGCCCTCCGTACGTTTGGCCAGCGGCGACACTTCGACAGGGTAGTCCGTAATGAACACAGGATCGATTAAGTTGGGCTCGACGAAGGCATCAAACAGCTCCATCACGACGGAGCCCGTACTGATCAGCGCAGGATCCAGCTCTAGGCCCTTCTCCCGGGCGACTCCCTCAGGATCCGCCTGGATCCTCTCCCAGCTCACCCCGCTGTACTTTTCGATGGCCGTCAACATGCTCATCCGGTCCCAGGGGGGAGTCAGATCGATAGCCCGTCCTTGAAACTCGATCGTGGTGCTTCCACAGACCCGACGGGCAACATAAGCGAACAGCTCTTCCGTCAGCTCCATCATATCCTTGTAGTCGGCGTAGGCTTGATAGACCTCAAGGGACGTATACTCCGGATTGTGCTTGGTCGAGATGCCTTCGTTGCGGAAATTCTTGCCGAGTTCGAAGACCTTTTCCAAGCCGCCGACTACCAGGCGCTTTAGATATAGCTCCGGCGCGATGCGCAGGTACAGATTCATATCCAACGCATTGTGATAGGTCACAAAAGGACGGGCGTTGGCACCGCCGGCAATTACATTCAGGACCGGGGTTTCGACTTCGAGAAAGCCCCTGTCCAGCAGGAATTCACGAATGCTCTGGATGATCTTGCTCCGGGCGATGAAGACATTTCGGACCTCGGGATTGACCATCAGGTCCAGATAGCGCTGCCGGTAGCGAATCTCCACATCCTTGAGGCCGTGCCACTTTTCGGGAAGGGGTCGCAGGGACTTGCTCATGAGGTGGAGTTCCTCAACATCGACGCTGATCTCGCCGCGCTTTGTGCGGAATGCCTTTCCCCGCACCCCGATGATGTCCCCTAAATCCAACTTGCTGAAGAACTCGTAACCCTCTTCGCCAAGTCCGTCCTGCCGAACGTACAACTGAATCCGGCCCGATTGGTCCTGCAAATCGGCAAAGCTGACCTTGCCGTGACGACGCAGGGACATGATCCTGCCGGCAACTTTGACCTCCCGCCCCTCCCAATGGTCAAAATCATCCTTAATATCAAGGGCATGGTTGGTGGGAACAAAGTCGGCATCAAACGGATTTATGCCCTGGGAAACCAATTCGGCCAGTTTCTGACGACGGATGACCATTTGGTCGTTAAGTTCCTGCAACTCTTCCGGGTCCAACTCAAACAGGGACAATACGCCACCTCCACCTACCTAACCACTGATCTTGACAATCTGGTACCGGACGGTGCCATCCGGTACTTCCACCTCCACGACCGCGCCCTCCTGGCGTCCGATGATCGCCTTGCCGACCGGCGACTCGTTGGAGATCTTAGCTTCGCTCGGGTCGGCCTCAGGGGACCCAACCAGCGTAAACACCAGCTCCTCATTGCTGTCCAGATCGAGAAGGGTGACCGTCGCTCCCACCGCCACCGTATTGCCATTCTTGCCGTCAGCAGGATTGCGTTCGATCAGCTTGGCATTGCGCAAGATCTTCTCTAGGGTCGCTATGCGGCCTTCCACGAAGGCCTGTTCATTCTTGGCATCATCGTACTCCGAGTTCTCGGATATATCACCAAAATCCAAGGCATCCCTGATCCGAGTGGCCACTTCCCTCCGCCGCACTCGCTTCAAATAATCAAGCTCCTGCTCAAGCTTCTTCAGGCCCTCCTCTGTCAGGAGGATCTCCTTTTCGCTCATTCCCAGCAGCTCCTTCATTAGACATTTGTCCCCCTCAGCAAGCGAACACCCTGGCTAGACGCGAATCCCCCAGCTCATATTCTCCCCTGGCCGTCGATATCCTTCCTCACGGGAGATACAGCATAAGCACTGCTCCAGGAGCAGTGCTTCGGCCTCGCTTGCGCGTACATTATAGGCAACCGGCATCCCGATGTCAACTCTCGCGTTAGACCCAAGCAGGGGCCTTCTTCAGTCTTTTGCGAGCTTTATCACGGATCTGAAGGATTTGTTCACTGGTTAGCATCCGCTCAAAGCTCCGCAGCCCGGCAAGGAGGAACCCATGCTTTTTGGCCAGTTTGTCCACTTCCTCAATCTGCTCAACGGTCAGCTCCCTGCCTAGACTGTAGGACTCGAACCGGCCCTCCAAAGCCAAGACCATAGTCTCGGACATGCACGCATAGGCTGTCCTGGGAGGAAAACCAAAATCGAGATTAAACTGCACATCCCCCGGCACCGACATGACTCCCCCTTCAAAAACCAGGACATCGTCCCGCATGGCAGCCACCCTCTTGGACACGTCCCGGGGGCGGGCCACATCACAAACGACCGAACCTGGCCGCAGATCCTCCGGCTCAATGACCGCATCTAAGGCGGAGGTGACGGTGAGGATCACATCGGCCTCCGGAAGGGACTGGCGGCTGTCGGTGCTGATAGCGACCTGGGCCTGGGGATTGCTGGCCTCGATCTGCTCCCGCAACTCTTCCAGGCGCCGGGTGTTTCTAGCAACCAAGGTCAGCCGGGGAAACTCGCGGCCGAGGATGCGAGCGCAGGCAGCCCCGATAGACCCCGTCGCCCCCAGGATCAAGATGTTGGCCTCATCAAGGTCGATTTCCATAGAGGATGCTGCCTGCTTGACGCC
>JAAYLE010000023.1 GCA_012522085.1 Bacillota bacterium
AGATTGTGCATCTCGGCCATGGCAGCCACCTTCAACCACTCGGTGATGCCGCCCAAGGTAATGGCATCAAGCTGGACCACATCGAGGGCCTGGGCGGACAGATAGCGTTGAAACTCGTACTTGGTGTGGAGGTTCTCTCCGGCAGCAACCCGCATGGTCAGAGCCTGGGCCACCTGGCGATGGCCATCGATGTCATCGGGGATCAAAGGCTCCTCCAACCAGACCACATCGAATTCTTCCAGGGCTTTGCCCATGCGGATGGCCTCGGCCGCGGTCCATTTCATGTTGGCATCGACCATCAATTCAACCCCATCGCCCACCGTTCGGCGAACGAGGGCCACCCGATGGAGGTCTTCCCGAGGATCGTCGCGGCCCACTTTGATCTTGACTGCGGAAAACCCTTCCTCGAGGAAACCCTCCACTTGGGCAACGAGCTCCTCATCGGGTAGATTCAAGTCGACGCCGCTGCCGTAGGCGGGAATCTCCCGTCGATGACCTCCCAGTAGTTTGTAAAGGGGCAGGCCGGCTACCTTTCCGGCGATGTCCCAGAGGGCAATGTCGATGGCTGCCAAAGCAAAGGAGGCCAGGCCTCCTCGGCCCACCCAATGGACCCGCTTCCACATCTTCGCCCAAATGCTTTCGATGAGCAGGGGATCCTCCCCCACCACCTCCTCCGCGAGGTAATCGTCGATCAAGCTCTTAATGGCCGTACCGCCCACACCGATGGTATAGGCATACCCCAGGCCCGTCGGCCCTTCATCCGTCTCGACCTGAAGGACCACCAGCTCCACCTGGTCCATGGTGCCATGCAACGCATCCTCCGCGGGCCGCAGCAGCGGTACCCTATACAGCGCCGTTGAGAGCTTACTAATCCGCACAAGACCACCCCCTTCAGCATTGTCGCCCAAGGATGTGTTCTCCCTGCGGAAATACATTCCTCCTCCGGAATGTATGGTATAATATACCCACAATTTACATTTCGGGAGGCGCCTATGAAACTAGTAAGCTTTCGTCAGGATGGCAGACAACGAATAGGGGCGTTGGTGGAAGGTGGGATCCTTGCCCTCCAGGCAGCGTATGCAGCAGCCTTGGGAGGGGACGACTGGGCTTACCGCAAAGCTGAGGCCTTGATCCCGAACGACATGGTGCTGTTCTTGCAAGGCGGCGAGGAATCCCTCCAGGCTGCCAAAGAGGCCATCGCCTACAACGGGACGACCGGTCCCAGGGGTGAGAGGCTCCTTTGGCCAGAGGAGGATGTGGAGCTTTTGGCCCCGGTGCCCCGGCCGACGAAGATCATCTGCATCGGATTGAACTACAAGGACCACGCGGAGGAAAGCGGCGCCGAGCTGCCCGTCGAACCGGTCCTGTTCTCCAAGTACCCAACGGCTGTCATCGGACCAGGACAGGCAATCAGGCTCCCGCAGATGTCCAAAGAAGTCGACTATGAAGCTGAACTAGCCTTTGTCATCGGAACTAGAGGGAAAAACATCCCGGTCGACAAGGCCCTCGATCATGTGGCGGGTTATACCTGTCTCAATGATGTTAGCGCCCGAGACCTGCAGTTCCGAGATGGCCAGTGGATGAAAGGCAAGACTCCGGATACCTTCGCGCCCATGGGCCCCGCACTGGTGACCGCGGACGAAGTGGGGGACCCGGGGAAGCTCGCCATCAAGCTTGAGCTTAACGGCCAGGTGATGCAAAGCTCAAACACCGATCAACTAATTTTCCCGGTGCCCGAGCTGGTAGCCTTCCTCTCCCGCCTGGTCACCCTCGAGCCGGGCGATGTGGTCGCCACCGGCACGCCCTCAGGGGTGGGCTTTGCCCGCAAACCGCCTGTCTTCCTGAAGGATGGGGACACGGTCACCGTCGAAATCGAAAAGCTCGGTCGACTGACCAACCCGGTGGTCGCCGACTAAGATCGTCAGGGGGCGGCTCAAAGGCCGCCCTCTTTTCTCGCCCGCCGAATCCCCCCCTCGGGGTAATTGGTCACCGTCACCCCGATGATCACTAGAGCAGCACCTAGTAGATGCATAAGCGTCAGCTGCTCCCCCAGGATGAGCCAGCTGGAAAACAGCGCCGCGATGGGAACGATGTTGATGAAGATCCCCGTTCGGCTAGCGCCGATGAGATTGATGCTGTTGTACCACATGAGAAAACAAAGGCCCGATGACAGAAGGCCGAGATAGGCGACGCCCAGCCAAGCTTCCAGGGGGATGAGGGCCAGCCCCGGGCCTCCCTCCAGGGGCACAAAGGGCAGGCACCAAAGGAGGCCAAAAAAGGTCGCCCACAGCGTTGCGATCAACGGGGAGATATCCCTCATCACCCGCCGCCCAGCCACCGAATAAACAGCCCACGACAGCACGGAAGCCAGGAAGAACAGATTGCGCCAGCCCACCGCCCCCAGTTCCCTTGCCCCATGCCAAAGGACAAGGAGGACGCCCGTAAAGGAGATGGGGATGCCGAGCCACTGCCGGAAGACTAACCGCTCCTTCAAGAACAGGTGGGCAAGCAAGGCGATGGCCATGGGGTTAGCGCCGACGATGAGGGAGCCGACGGAGGCGGGGGCAGTTTTCAAGCCCAACAGCAAGAAGCCGTTGTTGGCTGCCAAGCCCGATAAGCCCAGAAAGGCCAGGGCGGGGAGTCTTTCCCGCGGGGGAATGAATCCTCCCCGTTCCGTGAACCAGGCCATGGGCCCGAGGATGGCCAGGCCGAAGGTGAAACGCAAGACCAGGCTAGTAAAGACTGGCAAGTTCTCGGCCACTACTTTGCTGGCCACAAAGCCGGCGCCCCAAAGGAGGGCGGTGGCCGCCATCAAGAGATAGGTAGTCCTTTCCTTGTTCACAGCGCCTCTCCCCTTGGCGCTCCTTGCGCCTCGATCCGCAGACCGCCCCGCAGCGCATAGATGAAAGACAGGACGGGGACCAGCCAACAGTAGATGGCGTAGGGCGCATAAGTGAAAGTACTAACTCCCAGGACGCCGGAAATAAACAGCCCATTTGAGTTCCAGGGAACCAAGGGCGCAACGAGAATACCGCAATCACTGAGGACCCGCGATAAGTTCAAGGGAGGAATCTGGAGATTCCGGTAGCTTTCCATGAAGGTATGGCCGGTGAGAAGGATGACCAGGCTCTGGGTGCCGGCCACCAATCCGATGAGGGAGCCGACAACGACGGATAGTCCCATCAGTCCCCGCTGTCCCTTGAACTTGTTCAAGGCTCCTTCCATGATGACTTGGAGCATGCCGGTGCCGCTGAGGGTCCCGGCGAAGGACAAAGCAATGATGATCAGGGCCAGGACATCATACATACTGACCATGCCGCCCTTGTTGGTCCAAAAGTCCAGGGCGAAATTTGGCGGAAGATAGCCGCCGTACATCGCTTGGAGCACTTCGGCCACCTTTGCCCCCTGGTAGATGACCGCCACCAGCCCGCCGGTGATGGTGCCCGCCATCAGACTGGGCACCACTTTCCAGCCGGCAAAGCCGAGGCCGATGACGAGGATGGTCGGCAGAAAAAGGACCGGACTTAGGTTGTAAGTTGACTCGAGGACCTGGCTGATCAGCAAGCTGCCTGCAGGATCGGCTCCCAGCCTGGCGTAGGGTCTGCCCAGAAAAACGAAGCAAAGGATGCAAATCACCAGGGCGGGCAAGCTATGGATGAAAATGTTGCGGACATGGTCGGTGAAATCCACCTCGCTCACCGTCGCAGCCAGATGGGCCATGGGCGAGATGGGAGAGACGGTAGCTCCGGCGAAGGCGCCGGAGACCACCGCTCCGGCCGTGAGGGGCAAAGGAAAGCCCATGCTCTGGCCGATGACCGTCAAGGCAACGCCCACACTGCTGACGGTCCCCCAAGTAGTGCCCATGGCTACACTGACCAAGGCGCTAAAGAGAAAGGCGGCAACTAGGAAAATCCTGGGCCGCAGGATCCTGAGGCCATAATAGACCATGGCCGGGATGGTGCCGCTGATCATCCACACTCCCACCACCATGCCGATGGCAAGGAGAACAGGGAAGATGCCTGCAGCCTCCATGAAGCCCTTCAGCATAAACCCTTCGATATCCCGCCACCTGTAGCCGAGCCGCAGGGCAAACAGGACCGTCACCGCGGTTCCCAAGATCAAAGGTGCATGCAGGGAAACGTCCCAGGCAACAACAGACAGACCAACGAGACACACTGTCGCCACGAGGGGCAACAGCGCCTCACCCATCCGGGGGCGACGCAGCCCATTCACATCTGTTGGCAATGTATCGTTCCGCCTTTCCGCCGTCTAAGTGGCCGACTATTTTCGATCGAAGAAGGGGTTTTTGCCCCTTACTGCGAGGGGAATCCCATAGGCGATCTCCACATCTTTACCGAGGAGGCCAAGCTTCACCGCGGCCAGTCCGATGGTATACATCACCCGGTTGTCGACCCGGTGTTCCATGGCCACGCTGACTGCAGAGCCAACCGCGATCCCCAAGTCTCCCGGGTTGTAGCTGCAGGTAGCGCCGGCGGCTTCCATCTCCGCACAACTGTCAAAACCGCAGAAGCCGCAAAGTTTAAGATTCATCGCTTCCTTCTTCGTCCCAATCAAGACGACAGCCTCTACATCTTTAATGTTCTGGGAGTCCCGGTGGAACAGGGCTCCACCCTCCGCCGCCAGTTCTTCCATCTTGGCCCGCAGCTCATCGAAAACGGGCCCGGGGGTAATAATGGCCGACACCAAATTGTCAAGGCCGCGAGCCTTCGGCGCCGTCCGAGCGGCGATGAGCATCTTCTTGGCCACATCCAGCAGAGCCTGGGATTCGGCCTCCAGACCATCGATGAAACCCTCTTGTTTCGTCAATCAGAACACTCCTTTCAACCACAAAGCACTGCCTTAATCACTCGTTCATCCTCTTGTTGACCCAACTTGGCGAAGACCTCGGCCCCTTCCTCCAGGGGAGCTTCCAGGCTGATCAGCTTATCAACGGGCAGGGAGCCTTTCCCTAAAGCTTCCACCATGACGGGAAACTCCCGGTTGAAAGCGTAGGTCCCCACGGCGGTCAGTTCTCGCACCACCAGCTCCTGCTCCGGCAGTTCCATCATCGCCGCCGAATTGCCGATCAGGGTTATGTGGCCGCCGTTGCGAACGGCGTAGATAGCCGTTTGGACCGCGGGGGCAACGCCGACGCATTCAATGATGATGTCCGCTCCCCCACCGGTCATTTCCCTGATGACCTTTGCGGCATCTTCCCGGCCGGAATTGATGACTACATCGGCCCCCAGCTCTTTGGCCAACCCTAGGCGATAATCGGACAGGTCCACCGCCAACAGTTGGAGGGCTCCCCCCGCCCGGACCATCATGACGGCGAGCAGGCCAATGGCCCCGGCCCCGATGATGGCCACCTTCTGGTGGAGGAGGGAGGGAGTGCGGCTCAGGGCGTGGGCGACGACGCTCATGGGCTCGGCCATCGTGGCGGCGCTGTAGGAGACGCCTTGGGGCAGGGGATAAAGGTTCTGCTCCCGAACGACGACGTATTCGGCCATGGCCCCCGGGGCGTTGACCCCGAGCAAGGAGCGGCCGCTGCACTGGTTAATCGCCCCTTGGTCGCAAGCCGGGCAGTCACCGCATCCCATCAGCGGTTGAATGATGACTCCTTGACCGACGGCAAACTTATTGGCCTTCGGCCCTAGGGCGGCGACTTCACCTGCGGCTTCATGGCCCATGACCATGGGCGGAATTCTCCGCTTCGTCTTCCCCTGGTAGCCGTGAATGTCGGAGCCGCAAATCCCGACCGCTTTGACTTTGACCAGCACTTCACCATCTTTTAACGTCGGATCCGGTACGTCTTCCCACCTCATTTGCAGTGGGCCATGGAAAACAAGGGCTTTCATCTTTCCACCCGCTTCTTTTGTAAATTTCGGCCCTTAGGCCATAAAGAGGAGGGGGCTTGCCCCCCTTCCGGATTCCACCTTACAACCACTCAAAGAGGACTTAGTAATAACCGTACTCCAAACCCGCCTCAAACATGGCCACAATATTTTCCGGAGGTACATCGGGCTGGATGTTATGAACAGAATTGAGAACGTAGCCTCCGCCGGGCATCAAGTCCGCCAAGCGGCGCTTAGTCTCGGCTTTGACGTCGGCCGGAGTTCCCCGCGGCAGCACCCAATGGGTATCTACCCCGCCCCAGAAGGAGAGTCGCCCGCCGTAGTTGTCCTTGAGCCATTTGGTGTCCATGCCTTTAGCGGACACTTGCACCGGGGTGATGGCATCCACCCCGATTTCGATGAAATCATCGAGCAAATGGACGACGGAGCCGCAGCAATGATAGAGGATCTTGGCCTTGCTTTTCTCCTTGACCAGGTCGAAGACTTCCTTCTCCCGGGGTTTGATCAGCTCCCGATAAGTCTCGTTGGCAAACATGGGGCCGTTTTGCGTGGAAACATCATCCGCGTACATGACCACATCTACATACTCGCCGCAAATATCGAGGGCGTTGGCCACGATCCGTTTGTTCACCTCATTGGCCCTGTCCATCAGGTCCCCGGCCAGCCCCGGGTTGAGCAACAGGTCAACGAACCAGTCCTCAAAGCCCCGCAGAAACTGGGCTTGATGGACCATGCCCAAGGGCAGGTTCAAAATGACCGCGTAGTCTGTTTCCTCATGGAGGTATCGGGCCCGCTCCTTCAGGCCCCGGTAGCGGCCCGGATCGTCCGGATCAGGCCAGGGGTATTTCTCCAGGTCTTGGGGGGTGATGCTGCCTGCCAAGGGCGAATAGGACAGGTCGTAATAAAGGCTGCTAGCAGGTTTTCGCCGACCCACGCCCCATTCATCGATCATGGTTCCAGTGGCATCTTCCCGTTCCGGTCTGCCATCGGGGGCCCCCAAGGACAAGCAGCGGGTATCGATGTTTAGTTTCTCGAGGACTTTTTCATGGACAAAGACCGTTTGGGAAGTAAACCGCATGAAGGGGGGCTCGGGATCATCGACGCCAAGGTACTCGGCCAATTTCCGGTAGGCGCCCAGGACAATGGTGCTGGCGAAGGTGCCGCCCAAATCAAAGGGCACCCGATCGGGCTCCTGGTGGTTCAAGGCTTTGTTGACCCTTTCGCGACTAGTCATGGCCACTTCCATCGACCTCCTCGATCAGTTCCTGCCACGGCGAGTTGGCGGGCCAGGGTTCGAGCTGCACATGGAAGACCGACGCGAACAATTCCTCAACGCGAGGCTGGATCTCTCCCCGGGAGACGGGTCGTCCTAGGAGTCGGGCCAGGGAGGTCATCCCGATATCCAAACCGCAGGGATTGATCAGACCAAAATGGTCAAGATTGGGATTGATGTTGAAGGCAAACCCATGGTAGCTAACCCACCGACGCACGGCAATGCCGATAGATAAGATTTTCTCCTCTCCAACCCACACGCCAGTAAGTCCCTCGATGCGAGAGCCGGCGATCCCATAATCGGCCAGCAGGCGGATGAACACTTCTTCGTAGCCCCGCAGCAAAAGATGCAGATCCCGCCCCTGCTCCCTTAAGTCCATGATCGGATAGCCAACCAGCTGGCCGGGTCCATGGTAAGTCACATCGCCGCCCCGTTCCACCATAAAGACCTCGATGCCCTCTTGGGCCAAGGCCTCCTTTCCCACCAAGATATTATCTGTCCCGCCCGCGCGGCCGACGGTGAGGACCGGCGGATGCTCCACCAGGATCAGCACATCGGGGATCAATCCCTCTCTCCGGGCCTCGACCAAAGCCTGTTGCAGCCGGCAGACGGTCAGGTAATCCTCCTTCCCCAAGCTGAGGACCCGCATAGTCTAGACCTGCCCCAAGAAGGCTTCCTCGGCCAGATAAGAGCTTCTGACCAGCGGACCGGCCACCATGCGGGGCATGCCCATCTCTTCCCCCACGCGGGCAAAATACTGGAACATATCAGGGTGGATGAATTCTTCCACCGGCAGATGGGCATCACTTGGGCTCAGATACTGCCCCAGGGTGCAGATATCGCAGCCAACTGCGATCAGGTCCGCCAGCACCTGGCGCACTTCCTCCTCGCCTTCGCCAAGGCCCAGCATGATCCCGCTCTTGGTGATGATCGCCGGATCGAGCTCTTTGGCCTTTGCCAGCACGCCCAAAGAACGCTGGTAGTCGGCCTGGGGCCTGACCCGCCGGTAAAGGGAAGGCACCGTCTCCAGGTTATGTCCCAAAACGTCCGGCCGGGCTTCGACGACGGCCGCCAGAGCTTCGGCGCTGCCTTGAAAATCAGGTATCAGCACTTCGATGCGGCTCTCCGGCAGCTGCTCCCTGATGGCCCGGATTGTCGCGGCAAAATGGCCGGCCCCCCCATCGGGCAGGTCATCCCTCGTCACCGAGGTGACCACCACATAGCGCAGTCCCATCTCCCGGGCCGCCTCGGCTACGCGGCTTGGCTCATCGGGATCTAAGGGAGCGGGCCGTCCCTTTTTCACCGCACAAAAACGACAGCCCCGCGTGCAGTAATCACCCATGATCAATACGGTGGCTGTGCCTTTGGACCAGCATTCACCTGCGTTGGGACATTTTGCCTCTTGGCAGACGGTATGCAAACGCCAGCGTTCCAGACTGGACCTGGTCGGAGCCATCAACTGGGCATTAGGCATCTTGATCTTAAACCATTCCGGTAGTCTTTTTCGCAATCTCCCGTCACGCCTCTTTCTCTATGGTTCACGCAAATTATGGACTACATCCGGATTGAGGAGGGACTTTGGCCTTCCCCCCTGGAAAACCCTTACTACTTCCTGCGCGGCAAGGCTTTGCAGCAGCCCGATGGAAGCGGTGGAATACCAGGCCGCATGAGGCGTCAACACCACATTGTCCATCTTCAGCAGGGGATTGTCCGGCGGGATCGGCTCCCGCTCCACCACGTCAAGGCCGGCACCGGCGATCCGCTTTTCTTGGAGGGCCCGAATTAACGCGGCTTCATCGATGACCGGACCCCGGGCCGTATTGATGATGAAGGCTGTCGGCTTCATCTTGGCTAGGACCTGCTCACCCACCAGGTGACGGGTATCTTCGCTTAAGGGAGCGTGGACAGAGAGAAAGTCGACCCTAGCAGCCATTTCCTCCAGGTCCTCGACCAGCTCCACACCATACTCCCGGGCCACTTGGGGATCGATGTGGGGATCGTAGGCGAGTACCTCCATCCCCAAAGGCTTAACCTTTTCCGCCAGGTGGCGCGCGATCTTGCCAAAGGCAACCAAGCCCAGGACCGAGCCCCGCAAAGGATAGATGGGCATTGATACTTTGTAATCCCAGACGCCGCCCTTGACAGCGTTGTTCATCAACACTATCTTCCGGGCGCAGGCCAACAGCAAACCTAAAGCGTGGTCGGCGACCTCTTCTTCACAGTAAGAAGGTACATTGGCAGCATAAACGCCCAGTTCCGTTGCGCCTTCCAAATCCAAACAATCATAACCAATCCCGAAGCGCACCACAACCCGGCACTTGGGAAGGTTGGCCAGGACGCGGCGGGTGATCGGGGCATAGGTCACCAATAGGCCGAAGGCATCTTGGCACTTGGCGATCAGGTCGTCCTCCGTGCGACACTGGACCAGTCTCAGCTCCAGCCCCGCGGGCTCGAGCACCCTGCGCGCATCTTCAAAGCTAGGATGTTCATAATCAGTCACATAAACAACGGGCTTGTTCATGACAAGTGCGCCGAATACGGCGCGGGTCCACCTCCTCCCCCAAGTACAAGCCAAGGAGCTACACTTCCAAGATGACTTTGACCCCGTCTACCTCTCCGGCAGCTGCCGCCATGGCCTCTTGGACCTGCTCCAAGGGGAATACATGGGTAACCGTCCGCTCCACATCGATGGCTCCCTGGGCTAGAAGCTCGATGGCGCGGCCAAAATCCTGGTAGTTGTAAACCCGGGAGCCCCGCAAAGTCTGCTCACGAAAACTGATTTGCAACAGGTCCACCGCCGCCAGCTCCTTGTAGACGCCAACGACCACGATCTGCCCTTTGATCCTAGCCATTTGAGCCATTTGAGCCGCCGTCGCCGCTGCCCCCGCCGCCTCATAGACCACATCGGCCCCCTCTCCCCCGGTCAAGGAAAGGACCTCAGCCACCGGATCGCCTGCGGCATCGATGACGGTGAAGCCCATCTGGGCGGCCACTTGGCGTCGGTAGGGGCTGATCTCGCTGACCATCACCCGCGCTCCGGCAAGTCGAGCCGCTTGCGCCAAGAGCAGTCCCACAGGACCTCCTCCCAGGACCACCACCCGGTCCCCCAGTTCCAGGGTCGCCTGCCTTAGGCCATGGATGGCCACGGCCAATGGTTCCGTTAACACGGCATGTTCCAAAGACAACCCCTCAGGGAGCTTGACGATCCGATCCACGGGAGCCGCGACGTATTCGGCAAAGCCCCCATCCACCTGGACGCCAAGGAGACGGAGCTCCCGGCAGACGTGGTAAGCTCCCCGGCGACAGGCGCTGCATCGGCCGCAGGCAAGGAGGGGCTCCACGGCCACCCGGTCCCCCGGTTTTAGGTCCGGGGAGTCTGCGGCCACGATCTCCCCGACAAATTCGTGCCCCGGTATCACGGGAGGCTTGACGCGGGGATTGCGGCCAGAGCAAATGTAAAGGTCCGAGCCGCATATACCGGCGTACTTTACCCTGATCAACGCTTCCTCTGGGCCAACTTGCGGACAGGGGCGCTCCTGGACGCAGACCCCCGGTTCACCGGTGAAAACCGCCGCTTTCATGGACCTGCCCCCCTAAAATTTGAGCAGTACCTTAGTTACCTCCTCGGGCGACTCATCGAAGGAACGCATCGCTTCTTCGACCTGGTCGAAAGGATACTCCCGACTGATCAAAGGCCTGGGGTCGATGCGGCCGCTTTCCAGGAGACTAATCACTCCCGGGAACTGGTTGCAATTCAAGCGGGAGCCGTGGAAATCCACGCCTTTCTTGATGAGCAAAATGACCGGCAGCTTCAGCTCGCCTTCCGAAAGGCCCAACAGGGCGACCCGACCTGATGGGGCTACGAATTCCATGCTCTGGCGAATAGTGGCTTCCAAGCCGACGGCTTCGATGACCGCGCCGGCCCCTTCGCCGTTAGTGAATTCCTCTACCGCCTGGTAGGGATCCTCCTGAGCGACGTTGACAACCCGGTCCGCTCCCAATTGCTTCGCCAAGTCCAAACGGGACTGGACCCGGTCTGTGATCAGAACCTGGGTATCTTTCGTCTTGGCGATGAGGAGACTGACGAGACCGATGGGCCCAGCGCCGATGATGACCACCTGATCCCCATCCCGGACCGACGCCCGGCGATTGGCCTCGGCGCCGATGGACAAGGGCTCAATCAAAGCCGCGGTGCTGAAATCAAGGCCCGTCGGTATTTTGTGGATCCGGTCCGTCCGGACAGTCAAGTACTCGGCGAAAGCGCCATCCCGGTGCACGCCCAGGACTTGAACCTCCCGACAAACGTTGTGGTTGCCCGTGCGGCAAGCATAACAACGACCACAGTTGACCACCGGGTCGACCACAACCCGGTCCCCCTCTTGGAAAGGACCGCTGTAGCCGGGCCCTAGGGCGGCGATCTCACCGGCGAACTCATGACCCATCACCCGGGGATAGGTAATGAAAGGCTGGGTGCCGCGGAATCCATGGAGATCGGAGCCGCAAAGGCCGGCCACCTTGACTCTAATTAAGGCTTCGTTGGGGCCGGGCTCGGGCACCGGTCGTTCTTCGATGATAAACTTGCCAGGTTCAACGAGGACAATTGCTTTCATTCTCTTCCTCCTCCCTTACCAGATCGTCCAACCTCCGTCCACCATCACCGTATGTCCCGTAACCATGCTGGAGGCATCGGAGGCAAGATAAATCACCGTACCAGCCAGCTCGTCCAGACGACCCAAACGACCCATGGGGATCCTCGACAGGACTTCCTGGCGGAATTTCTCGTCGGCCAACAGGGGGATGGTCATTGCTGTCTCGAAGAAGGTGGGAGCGATGCCATTGACGTTGACGTTGTAGGGAGCCCATTCCACCGCCAAGGCGCGGGTCAACTGGGCCACTCCGCCTTTGCTCGCACAGTAGGCCGCCCGATCGTAAAGGGCGACGAAGCCCATCTGGGAGTTGATGTTGATTATTTTCCCGTAGCGTCGTTTGATCATTTCCCGGCCTACGGCCTGGGCTGTGAAAAAGAGTCCCTTGAGGTTGATGTCCAGAGTCTTATCCCAATTCTCCTCCGTAAACTCCACGGCCGGTTGGGGTCGGTTGTAGCCAGCGTTGTTGACGAGGATATCGATTTTGCCCCACTGGGCCATGGCGGTTGCCACCAACCGCTCGATGTCCTCCAGGCGCGTAAGATCCGCGGTAACTGGCGTCACTTCCCGACCACTCAGTTCCCTCAACCTTTCCGCCCGGGACGCCAATTCTTCTTCGCCCCGAGCCACAACGATCAGGTCAGCCCCCGCCCGGGCCAAAGCCAGGGCCATGGCTGCACCCAGTCCACGACTGCCGCCGGTAACAATAGCCTTCTTGCCACTTAGATCAAAGATGTCGGGAAACTTGATCCTCTCTTCCCAGTCCATTCTAAGAACCCCCTTGTTGCCGGCATGAACCTATTCGTGCAATAGTTCCACATCCCAGGACGCAAATCCTTGCGCCGCTGCAATTTATGGCGGAAGGGGAACAAAGGAAACGAACCTTCGATGTCGAAGGTTTATTTTGTATAGCGTCGGAGCCTTAGAAGGAGGTTTTTTGTATATGAAATGCGCAATTTGGTACGGTGGGAGAGATATTCGCTTAGAAGAGTGTGAGCTGCCGCCCCTAGGTCCGGAGGATGTTCGCATCGAGGTAAATGCCTGTGGTGTTTGTGGCACCGACGTCCATATCATCCACGGCGCTTTCCCTCTCTATCAACCTCCGACGATCATCGGCCACGAGTATAGCGGCACCGTGGTGGAAGTTGGCAGCAACGTGCGGGAGATCAAAGTCGGGGACCGGGTAACCGTTGACCCCTCGGGCTACACTTGCATGGTCTGCTACTACTGTCGGCAGGGACAGATCCATCTTTGCCCCAACCGGGCCGTTTTCCGCGGCGCTTACGCCGAGTACACCACGGTCCCCGAGCGGGTCGTCTACAAACTCCCCGAGGATCTTCCCTTTGACCTGGGGGCCTTGACCGAACCGATTTCCTGCGCCGTCCACGCGACCGGTCTGGCCAATCCCAAAACGGGCAGCAACGCGTTGATTTACGGGGCCGGCACCATTGGCCTTATTCTTATGCAGGTCTTGCTCCATTCCGGCGTCAGCCGGGTCATCGTCTCCGAACCACTGGCCGCCCGTCGGGAGCTGGCCAAGGAGATGGGGGCCGATGTGGTAGTCGATCCCACCAAGGAAGACTTGGGCGAGGCAGTCAAGGACTTCACCAAGGGCATCGGCATCGACCTGGCCTTTGAGGCGGTAGGCAAGCCTCCCCTCGTCAAGGATGCGGCCAAACACGCCCGCCGCGGCGGCAAAGTGGTCGTCGTTGGCGTCGCTCCTCCAGGAGAACCGACGGAGGTTGTGCCCTACGACATCTACTACAAAGAGCTGACCATCATCGGCTCCCATATCCGTCTGTTCACCTTCCCGCGGGCCATCAATTGGCTGAGCAAGCTGAATCTTGCGCCTATCATCACCCATGAGTTCCCCTTGGCCGATACCCTCAAGGCCATCGAGACCACTGAACGAGGCGAAGGGATCAAAGTGCTGGTCAAACCGAAGCTGTGACCAAATTCGGCCCTCTAGCCCCACGGGGGTTGCAAGACCGCCCGTGGGGCTTTATCACCTTGGTTGACAGGGCCTGCGGAGAAAGATATAATGCACGTGACTGACTAGCCAGTCATGCGGGAGTGATGGAATTGATCGACAAGGTGTGCCAGGAAATCATCGCGAACATATCCCAAGTAGTCGTCGGCAAACGGCGGGCCATCGAGTTGATGCTGGTGGCCTTCCTGGCGGAAGGCCACGTTCTCCTGGAAGACGTACCCGGGGTAGGCAAGACCCTCATGGCCAAGGCCCTGGCCAAGAGCATCGGGGGAACCTTCAAGCGGGTCCAATTCACCCCTGATTTGCTTCCCGCCGATATCACCGGGTTTAATATCTACAACCAGCAGTCAGGTCAGTTTCAGTTCCAAGCGGGACCCGTGATGACTAACGTGCTGCTGGCGGACGAGATTAACCGCACTATCCCCCGCACCCAGGCCAGTTTGTTGGAGAGCATGGAAGAAGGTCAGGTGACCGTCGACGGTGCCACCTTGCCTTTGCCCCGACCCTTTTTCGTGATCGCCACCCAGAACCCCATCGAGCTGGAAGGGACTTTTCCCCTGCCCGAGGCCCAGTTAGACCGGTTCCTCCTCCGGATCGACCTTGGCTATCCGAGCTCCGATGAGGAAGGGGCCATCCTGGAGCGTTTTCAGTTCGATGATCCCTTGACAAGGCTCGAGGCCGTAACCACCCCTGAGGAGGCCCTCGACCTGCAGCAGGCCCGACGGGCAGTCAGGGTCAGTCCTCCCGTCAGGGAGTACATCGTCAGTCTAGTCCAAGCCACCCGGCATAATCCCTGCCTTCGCTTCGGAGCCAGTCCCCGGGGATCCTTGAGTCTGATGCGAGCCTCCCAGGCCATGGCGGCTTTAAGGGGCAGGGATTATGTGCTGCCGGATGTGGTAAAGGAGCTGGCAGGACCCGTCCTAGCCCATCGACTCCTGCTTCAGCCCGAAGAGCGGCTGCGGGGGATCACTATCCATGAGGTCTTGGACGACATCATCGAGCAAGTGCCCGTGCCGGCCCCAGTCGAGTGAAGCGATGGAAAGCTCCGGACTGCCCAGTATTTTCATCGATGGCTTCACCCAGCTATTGGTGGGCCTGTTCCTCTTCATCGCCCTGCTGAAAGGTCAGGCGAGGCTCAGCCTGTTATTTATGCTCATCCTAATCATGGTCACTGGCGCCAAGATCTGGTGTCGCTACAGTCTAAGGTCGATCCAAGGGAGCTTGTCCATGGATCGGAGGAGGTTGTTCCCTGGAGAAAAACTGACCTTGACGGCCCAAGTGGAGAATCGCAAGGCCCTGCCCGTCTGGACCAAAGTGAGGATCCCCCTCCCTTCGCCTTTTGGCCAGGGG
>JAAYLE010000182.1 GCA_012522085.1 Bacillota bacterium
AGACCACTTATTCGAGGGTGAGGGCCTGGAAGCCGCCGTAATCCGCGGCCATCCGGGCGTAAACCCCTTGCCCAACGAGAAATTCATAAATCTCATCTGCTTTGGCCGCCGGGTCAATATCCGCGAATCTATCGGGATAAAGGACTTTGCCGATATAGTAGGCATTGGCGATGGCCGTGTCGATATTGGTCGTGTAGTAGTTGTAAGGCAGCTGCCCGTAGATCTGGCCCTTCTTAACGGCCCCGAGGACCTGGTAGAAGGGCTTATTTTTCTGGTAATCCTGCCGGACAAGCTCCAGGCCGCCTTCATCGATGAAGATGATATCGGGGTTCCACTGGATCAGTTTTTCCTTGTCCACCATGAGGGCGCCCCGACGGCCGAGTTCGTCAACTACGTTCCTCGCGTTCACCGCATTGAACAACGGGTAATCCCCCTGGGTGCTTTCGATGCCGTGGGCCCCTTTCATATTGACTCCCCCAACGTAGACCTTGGGCCGATGGGAATCGGGGATGTCTTTCGTCCGCGCATGAAGATCCAGGCGGCACCTTTCCATGTAGGCCACGATCTCTTCCGCCTTTTCCTCCCTCCCGATGACCTGGCCGATGATCCGGATGGAATCGTAAACGGCAGGATCAAAGACCCCCGTTTCCCCATAGCTTAAGGCCACGACGGGAATTCTTGTTTTC
This sequence comes from Bacillota bacterium, assembly GCA_012522085.1. Classification (GTDB taxonomy): domain Bacteria; phylum Bacillota; class Limnochordia; order JAAZLZ01; family JAAZLZ01; genus JAAZLZ01. The sequence goes on from JAAYLE010000182.1 coordinate 687, forward strand.
CCTTGGAGGTTGTCGGTGAAGGCCCGGTCAGAACCGTAGGTGCTGAAGATCACACCGGGCCTGACCAACAGGAGCTGTTCCGGATCGGGCCCGTTGTTCGGCCCCCCAGGTCCAATGACGGGCAGGTTCGCATAGGCAGGATTGGCGATTAGATAGGGCCTGCCGATGCTGCTGTCGATGTCAAATTGCTCGATGCCGACGATGAGGCTAGGATCCTTGAAATAAGCACAAAGGCGAAGGGCCCCCGGGCCAATGGCGACGATGCGGCTGGCCGGGGCGGATAGTTCCACCTGCCTGCCCGTCATATCCTTCACCTTAATGCCCTGGGCCTGACAGACCGCGCCCAGCAAGAGACAAATAACGATGGCGACCAATGTTTGGCGGCTATGCAGCACTGAATCCACTCCCTTTAGGCAGGTATGACGACCGGTATATCCCCAAACTGCTTGATCTCGACGGGCAAGGAATAGACGCTTTCAATGTTCCCCTGGGTGATCACTTCGAAGCCTCCGGCGGCGAAAATGGCGCCTTCCTTGAGGAGCAAAAACTTATTGGCAAAGCGCATGGCCAGATTCAGATCGTGGATGGCAGCGATGGCCGCTAGCCCCTCTTCCGCCACTATTTTCTTGATGAGCCGAGCAACATCGAACTGGTTCTTCAGGTCGAGGCTATGGGTCGGCTCATCGAGGAGGAGGAGCTTCGGCCGCTGGGCTAGGGCTCTGGCAATGACCACCTTCTGCCGCTCGCCGCCGCTTAGCTCATCAACGTATCTTAAAGCGTAGTTCTCCAGTCCCAGGGTCCTCAGGGCCTGCCGGGCGATCTCCATATCCTCCGCCGAAGCCTCCCAGCGGATGTAAGGCTTGCGGCCGAGGAGGACGGCATCGAACACAGTTGTCCTGGTCCTTTCAATATGCTGGGGAACATAACCGATGCGGCAGGCTAGCTCCCGGCGGCTCAAGGTCCGAGCATCATCTCCCGCAATGAGGACAGCTCCCCCTTGGGGCTGCAGGATCCTGTTGATGCACTTGAGGAGGGTGGACTTGCCGGCCCCGTTGGTGCCGAGGACCGCGAGGAAATCTCCCCTGGCGATGGAAAAACTGATGTCCCTCAGTACTGGATGGCTGGGATAGGCAAACTCTAGTCCTTCAACTGTCAGCATCACTTCCGCTCATACCTCCTAGCTAGCAGGTAAAGAAAGAGGGGCGCACCGAAAAACGAGGTAATGGCCCCAACCGGTAAAACGACCGGGGCAATTATGGTTCTAGCCGCCGTGTCGGAAACGAGGAGGAGCAGCGAGCCGGCAAGGGCCGATGCCGGAATGAGCTGCCGGTGATCGCCCCCGAGGACCCTTCGCATCAAGTGGGGAGCAACCAGGCCGATGAAGCCGATGATCCCCAGGAAGGATACGGCTGCCGCGGTAATGAGGGATGAGGCCAGCATCCCCCCCAGGCGGACCCTTTCCACATTGACCCCCAGGCTCTTAGCCGTCTCCTCGCCGCTGCCCAAGGCATTGTAGTCCCAGCGGCGGATCATGAAATAGATGAGTCCGGAGGCGACAATGACGGAGAGAATGAGGACCTCATTCCATGCCGCCCGGCCCAGATCGCCAAAGGTCCAAAAAACCGCAGCGGCAACTTGCACGTCCTGGGCGAAGTACTGGATCAAGATAGTGCCCGCCGCAAAGAGAGAGCTTAAGGCCACCCCGGCCAGGACGATGGCCTCCGGCGAGAAGCCGCCTGTGCGGGCGAGGAGCAAGATGATCAAGGCGGCCGCCATCGCCCAGATGAAGGCGGAGAAGGCAACGAAATAGGGATTGTCAATGTATACCGCATCGGCCCCCGTGCTGCGGACGGCCCCAGCGCCGAAGACGATAATGGCCATGTTGGCGCCAAAGGCCGCCGCATTCGCTATCCCCAAGGTAGAGGGTGAGGCCAGCTGGTTGCGAAGGTTGTTCTGCATTACGCAGCCAGCCACCGAGAGTCCAGCTCCCGCGATGATGGCGGCCAAGATCCTGGGCAAGCGGATCTGCCAGATGACGATATCGGCCACATCGGCCCCTTGGCCGATGATGGCGCGAAAGACCTCGTAGGGATTTATGCTCATCGAGCCGGCGCTCAGGGCAAACAGCGAGGCGATGCCGATCGAGACCACCAAGGCCAACATCACCAGGCCCTTGGCGGCCGCGTAGCGTCGGTAGCTATCCATCTCCTCTTACCAGCCCCGGGAATAATCGGGGAAGCAGTCGAGACAGACTTTCTTGCCTTCCTTCAGTCTGATCTTGTGCTCCGCCGCACCCTCGCCGCACTGTTCGCAAATGACGGTTTTCAAGATCCTCGCCTTCGTCGGGACCGGGAAACTTGGCTTGCTGAAGCGAAAAAGCTCAGCTGCCGGCTTGCTAAGCAAGTATTTAAGCCGCTCCTCCCGCTCCATTTCCTCGGGGAGGGGCTTGAGGATCATCCGCAGGCTCTCCCCCGTCTTGCGGTTGAAGAAACTGAAGGCTGCCTTCCCCCTGTCCCGATAAAGCAGGTTGCCCTTGCCAAAGGTGCAGCCGGTGATGAACTGGATGGCATCCACTCCACAAGCGTCGTTCTCGGTGACGCAAACGATCTCCTCATCGGTCGAGAACTCAAGGTCCATCTTTTCCCTGGCGGCCTCACAAGCCTTAAACCCGATGGCTAGCCCCGGACACTCGTGTCCGTGGAACCCGACGACCCTTTCCCAAAGCTCCCTGTCCATTCCGCTCCTCCTGTCGTGGCACGATATTC
>JAAYLE010000183.1 GCA_012522085.1 Bacillota bacterium
ATTCGCTTGGGCTCGGCAACAGGATGGGCCAGTTGCGATTTTGGCCGAGACGGTGAAAGGGAAGGGCGTTTCATTTATGGAGAATGCTGTTCATTGGCACGGGTTGGCGCCAAATAGAGTAGAACTCGAAGCAGCACTAGCTGAGATAGGGTGAAGGAGGAGGGACAGATGGGTAACCAACGGGCTGCCTTTGGGGAAGTCCTTGTTGAAATCGGACGCGAGAATCCCGATGTGGTTGTGATCAACACCGATATTGCGACCTCGACTTGCGCTGACAAGTTTGCCAGAGTCTTTCCCGACCGCTCTTTCAATGTGGGCGTTGCCGAGCAGAATGCCGTCGCTGCGGCAGCCGGCTTGAGTACAGTTGGCCTCATACCTATAGTGAGTACTTATGCGGTTTTTGCAACCATGAGGGCCTGCGAACAAGTGAGGACTTCGGTTTGCTATCCCAATTTGAACGTGAAGATCGTGGCCAGCCATGGCGGTTTGCAGGTGGGGCCGGATGGAGTCACGCATCAGGGCATAGAAGATATGTCTTTGATGCGAAGTCTCCCGAATATGACGGTTATTCATCCCGCGGATGACATATCTGTGAAGAAGGCAGTCAGGGCAATGGTGGCCATGAAGGGCCCCGTCTATTTGCGGGTTTGTCGCAATGATTTGCCCACCCTTTGGGAAGAAAAGGATGAGTTTGTCATTGGCAAAGGGAGAGTATGGCGGGAGGGTCCTAATGACTTGGCGACTATTTTCACCATAGGCTTCATGTTGTCGAGGACGCTGCAAGCCGCTCAGGAGCTTGAGCAAAGCGGCATTCCCGTCAGAGTCGTCGAAATCCATACCCTAAAACCTCTGGATGAGGAATTGATCCTCAAGTGTGCGCAGGATACGAAGGCCATCGTGACTGTGGAGGATCACAACATCATCGGTGGACTGGGCAGTGCGGTGGCTGAGGTATTGGCCGAAGCCGGGCTGGGGACTACACTGGCCCGGGTTGGTATACGGGATGTGTTTGCCGAGTCAGGGCCCTTTGAAGAACTGATGGATAAGTATGGGTTAGGGGTAGCGGACATCATTGCAGCCGTTAAGAAGCTCGTTTAGAGGAGGACTGGCGATGAGGTTTAGCAATCAGGTTGCTATTGTGACAGGTGCAGGCTCACCGCGGGGGATCGGTCGCGCTATTGCCTTGGCATTTGCCAAGGAGGGAGCAAGCGTGGTTGTTGCCGACGTGAACCCTGAGGGGGCAAAGGCTGTCAGCCAGGAGATTGCTGACTTGGGCGGACAGTCGCTGGCCGTTCAGCTCGATGTTACTTCCGAAGAAAGTGTCGCGGCGATGGTTGACCAAACCATAGCGAAATTTGGCAGGATTGATGTCTTAGTCAATAATGCCGGGATTACTCAGCCAATCAAGGTTCTTGATACCACCGTTGAAGATTGGGATCGAATTATGGCTGTTAACCTTAAGGGGACTTTCATCTGTTCGAAAGCAGTCATTCCCACCATGATCAAGCAGCAGTACGGCAGAATCGTCAACATTTCCTCTGTGTCAGGGAAGCGGGGGGGCGGAGTCTTCGGAGGCGCCCATTATTCTGCGGCTAAAGCTGGAATCTTGGGTTTTGCGAAAGCCCTCGCCCGGGAGGTAGCTGCCGATGGAATTACTGTCAATAGTGTGGCTCCAGGTTTGATAGCCACCGACATTCGAGGTGGTCTGGAGCCAGAAGATGTGCAGAAGGAAATGACAAAGGATATTCCGGTGCCGAGACTGGGGACGCCAGAAGAAGTAGCTGCTGCCGTCCTGTTCTTGGCATCTCCCGCCGCAGGCTACATCACGGGTGAAGAAATCGATATTAACGGGGGCTCTCACATGGACTAAATGACAAAGGGGGGAGGAAATCCGAATACTGATCTAGTCCCTGATTCTCACGTCATCAAAAAGGGGGAAACATGATGAAAAAGCGAATCCTGACAGCGATTCTGTGTCTCGTCTTCTTGATGGCATTTGCCGGCCTTTCCATGGCCGCCGAATTCAATCTCCGACTCGGGCATGGAGCTGCGCCCGGCAACCCACGGCACGTAGTAGCGGAACAGTTCGCCCAATGGGTTAAAGAACAGACCGGCGGCCGCGTGGAG
>JAAYLE010000184.1 GCA_012522085.1 Bacillota bacterium
ACACCATAATCTTATCGATATTCGTCGCCAATATCGTCATGCTGCTGTTGGGCATGGTGTCGGCGCGGGCTGGTATGAAGATCGCGAAAATCAGCGTGAAGATCCTTGCCCCCTTTATCATCGTCCTGAGCGTGATCGGCTCTTATTCCTTAGGCAACAGTATGTTTGATGTCGGACTCATGTTTGTGTTCGGCTTGTTTGGCTATCTGCTGCAGAAGTTCGGTTTTCCAGTTGCTCCCATGGTTATCGGTATGATCTTGGCCCAAATGGGCGAGTACGGACTAAGACAAGCACTGATGATTTCTCGAGGCAACTGGTTAACCTTCGTCCAGCGTCCCATCTCGCTGCTGTTTCTTGTGGCCTGCGCACTATCATTGGCATCAGCTGTCCGACAGGATATCGCTAAGAACGGGAACACGTCCCCAGCCCAGTAGGATCACAAATCGAGGAGGAAGAGCACATGTCAAACTTGGGATTTCGAATTATTCAAGACATCAACAGGCCGAGCAAGGAATTGTTGGAGGCATTTCGCGGCGTTCAAACAGCGTTCATTGGGGATGCGGTCAATCGTTTCTTCTGCGTTGATTCGAGGATCAAGCTGGTCAATAAGGGCAATCTCAGGATGGTTGGTAGTGCCTTTACTGTACGAACGAGGATAGCTGACAACCTGATGGTTCATAAAGCCTTGGATTTGGCCAAGCCAGGAGATGTGATCGTCATCGATGCCGAAGGGGACATGAACGTGGCCATTTTCGGCGATCATATGACTACTGCCGCCATGCTTAGAGGCTTGGCAGGTTATGTAGTAAACGGGTGCATCCGCGATGTTGAAACCATTGAAACGATGGACTTTCCCGTCTTTGCTAAAGGGGTAAGTCCGCGAGGGCCCTACAAAGACGGGCCTGGCGAAATCAACGTACCCATCTGTTGCGGCGGCGTAGTCGTCAAGCCCGGGGATATCGTGGTTGGTGACAGGGACGGGGTTGCCGTCATTCCCTTGGAAGAAGCGGAGAATGTCCTGGCTAAAGTCAAGGACATCGTTGAACAAGAGAAGATGAGCACAATAGAAATAGATGAAAATGCCCATCTTCCTTGGTCGACCAACAGGCCTTGGATCGACAAGATTCTCCGGGAAAAAGGGTGCAGCATGGAGTAGGGTAAACTAGTCAGACCCTGAGATTGGGTTGACGTGGACAGGGAAGGAGTCTATCGCCGTACGGTTCGGGTTGCAGGATGCAGCGCCTTCTTCGTTGAATTGTACCAACGAAGTCGAGGATTCGATCATCGTTCGTACGGAGCAGTCTTTCCGCTAGAAGCACCGGGAAGGGCGACGGCCCTTCCCGGTATTCAATTGAAGGACGGAGGGGACTATGAGACGGGTCGACCGCGAGATATCCCGGTCTGAAGCTTTGGCGCTTCTGACCGAAACTAAGGCAGGGGTGCTGGCTATGGTGGACGCCTGCGGTGCGCCCTATGCCATTCCGGTCAATCACGCCCTCATCGACGGCGATCTCATCATCCACTGCGCTAAGGTCGGTCGCAAGATCGACTGCCTAAGAAACGATAACCGGATCTGCTACACGACTTATCACATGGCTCACATCTGTCCCGAAAAGCTGACGACCAAATACATCAGCGTTGTGGTTATGGGCCGGGCCGAGCTCGTTGAGGACCTGGAGGTTAAACGTGAGCTTCTCCGGCGCATGACGGAGAGCCTCGCTCCCGGGGCTGAGTTCACCTGTGATGAACGGATTGTGGCGGACACCGGCGTCATCCGGATCAAGATCGACGAGATTACCGGCAAGGCCAATCGGTGAGCAAAGACAATTTTTTGCCGGAAAGAGCAACATAGTACCGAGGGATTAGGGGGAGGGATGGTGAAGATTACAAGAGCAACGACATACGGGGTGATTAGGTCCCCTCGGGGATAATAGGGAATCGGGTGAAAGGCCCGAGCGGTCGCGCCACTGTAACCGGGAAGTCATCCTTCGAAGAACCACTCGGCCCTGCCGGGGAAGGCGGAGGATGGAGTGCACCGGAAGCCAGGAGACCTGCCTAATCACAAACACCCAGAGGCCCTCGCGGGATAGGGGAGGGGTGTAGCATCTTTCCTCAATTCCTCATGGGCTTGAGGATTTTTTGTTCCAAGGCCAATCGTCGGCCATGGTGAAATCCATGGACCTTCCCTGCAGCTTGCCCGCAAATGGGGCCGGCGATTGGCCCACAACTAAACAAGGGGGGGCTGAGGTGGCCAAATACTTGATGCTCCAGGGCGTCGCATCTAATGTAGGCAAGAGCCTCCTGGCCGCTGGCCTGTGCCGCCTTTTCCATCAAGAAGGATACAAGGTCGCGCCTTTTAAGGCGTGGAATATGGCCCTTAATTCCTACATGACTCCTACAGGGGAAATCGGCCGCTCCCAGGGAATCCAAGCGGAGGCGGCGGGGGTGCTCCCGACTGCCGACATGAATCCCCTGCTCATCAAACCAACGGGGGCAGGTGAGTCCCAAGTGGTGGTCCAAGGGCGGGTCCGGGAAGACCTGAAGCTAGGAGAGCCCTTGGCGGAGGCAGCCATGCCCATCGTCCAAGAAAGCCTCGAGCGTCTGAGCAGGGAGTATGAGCTGATCATCATGGAAGGTGCCGGAAGCCCAGTTGAGATCAACTTGCGGCACCGGGATGTGGCCAACATGGGGACTGCCCTTATGGTCCAGGCTCCGGTCATGCTCGTTGCCGATATTGACCGGGGAGGCGCCCTAGCGGCCTTAGTTGGGACCATGCGCCTCTTCAGGCCTAAGGAGAGGGCTTTAGTGGGCGGATTTATCCTCAACAAGTTTCGCGGCGATGCGGAGATCCTCCAGCCGGCCCTAACGATCCTCGAGGAAAGGGGCGGCCGGCCGGTCCTCGGCGTTGTGCCCTACCGCCATGATCTCCTCATCGATGAAGAAGACTCCCTTGGGCTAGAAAGGATCTCCCGGGGCCCAGGCGCCATCAACATCGGGGTGTTCTGCCTCCCATACATGTCCAATTACACCGACTTTACTTCCCTGGCTAGGGAAGAAGGGGTCGCGGTCCATTACATCGATCGAAAAGAGGACCTCAGCCCCTTTGATGCGCTGATTATTCCCGACACGGAAAACTTAAGGGAAGGCTTAGAGTTCCTTGAGACCCAAGGCTACCGAGCTCAAATGGCGCTCCTCATTCAGGCGGGAATGCCTACAATCGGCATCGGCAGTGGCTTCATCATGCTGGGCCAGGGTAATCTCGGCCTCCTCCCCTTGCAGATCGAAAGTTGCTCCCCCGGGCAAGCTAGAGCAGTCCGGGTTCAGGTTGCAGCTAAAGAGGGGTGGCTGGGGCGAATCTCCGGCAGCCAGGTGCAGGGGTACCTAGTCCATGAAGCAAGAACCGAAGGGGCGGCGCGTGCCTTCACCCTCGATGGGGAGCCCGAGGGCATCCAGCTAGGATCCATCCTTGGCACCTCCCTCCACGGACTCTTTGAGGATGGGCGCCTTCGCCGAGCCTTCATCAACTACCTGAGGGAGCGCAAGAATCTTCCGCCTTTGACCGGGCCCATCCTCCAGGGGGGCCAGCTGCGGCAGGAAGCGTACGATCGATTAGCCGAGCAGCTCCGGGAGTCCCTCGACATTCCTGCGATCCTCGATCTTGTGGAAAGGAGCGGCCGCGGGTGAGATTAGCTTCGACATTGATGATTCAAGGCACCAGCTCCCATGTGGGCAAGAGCGTCCTCGTAACCGGCCTGTGCCGGGTTTTCGCCCGGCGAGGCCTGAAAGTCGCCCCTTTCAAAGCGCAAAACATGGCTCCCAACAGCTACATCACCGTTGATGGCGGAGAACTGGGAAACGCCCAAGCTATCCAGGCCCAAGGTGCATTGACGGAGCCGTTAGTTGAGATGAACCCGATTCTGCTCAAGCCCGTGACGGATACGGCGGCGGAAGTAATCGTCATGGGGAAGTCCCTGGGAAGGCTCACGGCCAAGGAGTACCAGGAGTTCAAAGGGCAAATGGGGCTGTCGGTGGTCAAAGAGGCCCTGGACCGCCTCCGGGAGCAATTCGATCTCCTGATCATCGAAGGGGCGGGCAGCCCAGCTGAGGTCAACCTCAGGGCAGAAGACATCGTCAACATGACCGTCGCCCACCTGGCCGACGCTCCGGTGCTGCTGGTTGGCGACATCGATCCTGGCGGGGTATTCGCTTACATCGTCGGGACGTTAGAGCTCCTCACCCCCGAGGAGCGGGCCCGGATTAAGGGCCTGATCATCAACAAGTTCCGGGGGGATATAGACCTGTTAAAGCCCGGCCTGGACGAGCTCGAAAAGATCACCGGCGTTCCCGTCATGGGGGTCGTCCCCTACTTGTCCCTGGATATTCCGGAGGAAGACAGTGTCTCGACCATCCCTGCCGCCCCTGGGGATGTGGAGATAGGCATCATCTATCTTCCCCATATCAGCAACTTCACCGACTTCGATCCCTTAAGAAGGATCACTGGCGTTAAGCTTCGCTACATTCGCCCGGGGCAGCCCTTAGGGCGCCTCGACGCTTTGATCATCCCGGGGAGCAAAAACATCGCGGCGGATTTGTCCCTGCTCCAGACAAGCAAAGATGCCATCAAGTCCCTGGGAGCCCCGGTGGTTGGGATCGGCGAGGGCTATGCCATGCTCGCCCGGGAAGTGCTCGATCAGGGAGAGAAAATCCCCGGCCTGGGTCTCATCGATGGCGCCGTTGAGCTTTTCCCCTTGCCCCCCAGACGATCTTCCGCCCGCATCGTTGGGAGCAACGAATGGCTGGCGGGCATTGAGGGCCTGGTCGTCGAGGGCTATCAAGTTCAGGGAATGAGGGGACAAAACGATCCTTTCTGCCTAATCGGCGAAGAAGCAGAAGGAGCCGCTGCTCCCGGGGTGTGGGGAACTAGCCTGCATGGACTATTTGATAATGAACAGGTTGGCTTAGCATTCATTAATTATCTAAGGAGGCGAAAGGGCTTGGAGCCCGTCTCTCATATCCTCCAGGAGGATCCCTATGACGCCTTGGCCGATGCCTTGGAGAGGGCCTTGGATATGGAGGCCATCAGCCGCCTGGTGGGGGGCGGAAGCTAGTGTCCATTTTACTTGCCTATTTGGTCGATCTGGTGGTTGGGGATCCTCCCTTTCTGCCCCATCCAGTAGTAGGGATGGGGCACTTGATCAGTTGGGGTGAGAAGCTCCTTTATCCTTGGGGAAAGACCCCGGGCAGGCTGCGCCTTGCTGGGATCATCCTTGCCGCCGGGGTCATTGCCATCACCTACTGGGCCTCCTATGTACTTCTTCGGATCTTTGCCGCCTTCCATCTGGGGGCCATCATGGAGATCTGGCTCATTTCCACCACCATCTCGGCCCGGGGACTTGCCCGGGAAGCGGGGAAAATAAAAAGGCTGCTGGTGAGAGATGACCTGGAGGGAGCGAGGATGGCCGTTGGTCAGATCGTCGGCAGGGATACGGCCCAGTTAGACCGAAGGGAACTGCTGCGGGCGACCATTGAGACGGTCGCGGAGAACATGGTGGATGGGGTGGTCGCGCCTTTGTTCTATGGCTTCCTTGGCGGTGCGCCCCTGGCTATGGCTTACCGGGCGGCCAACACCTTAGATTCCATGGTCGGCTACAAGAACCACCGCTACCGCCATTTCGGCTGGGCTGCGGCGCGGTTTGACGATCTGGTCAACTACCTTCCCGCCCGATTGACGGGCCTCCTCTTGCCCATTGCGGCCTGGTCCTTGAGGCTGGATGGGAAAGGTGCTTGGGGGGCGATCTTGACTGATGCCCGCACTCACCCAAGCCCCAACAGCGGCATCAGCGAGGCCGGGGTGGCGGGGGCCTTAGGCATCCAGCTAGGGGGAGTCAACTATTATGGCGGCATTCCCTCCTTCCGCCCCTACATGGGTAAGGACCTGTGGCCAATGGAGACAGATTCCTTAGACAAGACAGTTGCTTTGCTCTTTCGTGTTGCGGGCCTGGTTGTTTTCTCCCTCTTGCTTGCAAGGAGGTGGGTGACTTGGTGACCATCCCCCGGCTGGTCATTGCCGGGACCCACAGTGGTGTTGGCAAGACCTCGGTGACTTTGGGCCTCATGGCTGCCTTCAAGAAGCGGGGCTTAGTCGTACAGGGGTTCAAAGTCGGGCCCGACTACATCGACACGGGACACCATACGATAGTTACCGGTCGATTGGCCCGCAATCTCGATCCCTATTTGATGTCCCCAAGAGAGACTATCAGCTCCTTCGTTCGAGGGTCGGCAGGCGCCGATATCGCCGTTATCGAAGGGGTGATGGGGCTCTTCGACGGCGGGGGACCGTCCGGCAAGGATAGCAGCACCGCGCAAGTTGCTGGCCTCATTAAGGCGCCGATCCTGC
>JAAYLE010000024.1 GCA_012522085.1 Bacillota bacterium
ACTCCATCCCGGTAGTTGGCCTTAGCTTCATCGGGCTTTACCTGGCTGGGGAAGGGAATGCTTCGATGGAAGCTTCCATAGCGGCGCTCCCTCAGCCGGTATCCCCTATCGGTTCGCTCTTGCTCGGCCGTCGTCTGCCCTCGCAGGACCAAGCTGTCTTCGTTGACGGTGATGTCCAGATCCTTCGGGTCAATTCCCGGCAGTTCCGCGCTGACGATCACTTCTCCATCTGTTTCCCTGATGTCCACCGGAGGCCACCAGGTCCATCCAGGGGAGGGCAGCACTCCGATCTGGCGAACCGGGAAGGGCTCCATGAAGCTGTTGAACATCTGGTGACGTATTCGATCAAGGTCTTCCAGGGGATACATGTCCCACCTCCTCAGCTAGGTCTGTCATGCATATTGTGTGCTGGGAGGTAGGGTTTTTATTTACCCTCATTCAACCCTTTCGCTTTTCCAACAAACCGCCCAAGAAATTGCGGGCTGTGGACATGGTCAGACCCAACAGGCTCTTGTTGCGGCTGAGGATTTCATCGAGGGCCAAGATAACCTGATCAATTTCTTCCCTGCCCACGATCAAGGGAGGCTCAAGGCGAATGACGTTGGGGTTGTTGAGGGTGTAAGCGGTGATGATGCGATATCGATTCTGGAGCTCTCCCGCGACCAACGAAGCGAAATACTCATGGGACAGCCGTCCAATGGCTCCCCCCGTCAGTTTATTGAGGGCCCCTTCCTTCAGCTCTTCAAATTCCAGTCCGATGAGGAGCCCTTTGCCCCGGACTTCGCGGATGACAGGATGGCGTCGATGTAGATCCAACAGCTTCTCCATGAAGTATTGGCCTTGGCTGGCCGCCTTTCCGGGCAGGTCCTGTTCCAAAGCGGATTGGATGGCTGCCAAAGCAGCGGTCGCTGCCCTAGTGTTGCCTCCGAAGGTGGAGGTATGCAGCAGGCAGTTCTGCGTTCCGCCGTAAGCAGTATTCCAAATGGCATCGGTGGTGATGAAGGCCCCGAAGGGGACTACGCCTCCGCCGAAGGACTTGGAAATGACCAAGATATCCGGGACAACGTCTTCATGCTCACAGGCAAACATCTTGCCGGTTCGGCCCATGCCCGTTTGGATTTCATCGAGGATGAGGAGCGTCTCATAGCGGCTGCAGACCTCTCGAACCTTTTGCAAATACCCCTTGGGGGGGACATTAACGCCCCCTTCCCCTTGAATGGGTTCAACGATGAAACCGGCTGCATCTCCCTTTTTGAGCTCATCTTCAAGGGCATCGGCGTCGGCATAGGGGATGGCTGCGCACTCTGGTATCAGGGGCCTAAAGGGATCTTTGTACTTGTCTCTCCCCGTGACGGACAAAGCTCCCATGGTCTTGCCATGAAAGCCCCCTTCGCAGTAAATGAGCTTTTTCTTGCCGGTGGCGGCCCGGGCCAGCTTGAGGGCTCCTTCAACGGCTTCAGCGCCGCTGTTGCACAGGAAAGAGCGCTGCAAATCCCCTGGAGCAATGGCCGCGAGGGTTTGGACCAAGGCTCCCGCCATGGTCCCTAGGGAAGCCTGCAGCAAGTTGGGCAGCTCCTTCACCTTTTCCAATGCGGCATCGATTTCAGGGGGGTTGTGGCCAAGGTTCACCGAGCCGTATCCGCCTAGAAAGTCCAGATATTCATTGCCGGCATCGTCCCATACCCTCACCCCTTGGGCTCGGACAAACTGCTTGTCGAAGTTGAGCAGGCCCATCATGCTAACTAGGCCCCCGTTGCCATATTGCTTGTGGGCCTCGATCATTTGTCCTCTCGTTAGCTTAAGTGCTTCCTCTACGGTGAGAGGTCGACCCTTCTTCATCGCGTTCCCTCCTCGCGGACTTATTAGGGGAGGACAAGGCACATTTCGCCACTATTATTCCCAAACCCTGCTTATTATGGATCGGTGCTGGGCATATGTTTGCCTTTGGGGCGAGGTCACTTGCAGTGGATATGGGCAAGCGATCGATCATGTCGGCCTTAGTTCAATTGCCTGCTGACAGAGAAAACCGGTTTCGATGCGACCCTGAGGACAGAGGCTCGAGCCCATGGTCTGGATGCTCCCATGATCTTCCGGCTCGACGCAGCGCAGTTAATCATAATGAACTTCGCTCCTGCTGGGCATGACTCGCACTGTCCTTCAATTGCTCTCTGTTAACAGCTCAATCAGAAATTTATAGACTCTTTCAGGAAGCTTCCCTTTAGCAGGAGAACCTTAGCAGATCTATGAATATAAAAACAAGACTTTGGAAAGGCAGATCAAATTTGCGGAGTTTGCCTCCTATTGGGCAAGACATGGGCGGTGAGCGCTCCGCGGGAGGGGGGATAGAGCGTCACGGCAGCATATGCTTTGACAAAGCAGTGTTCAAGGGAAGTATTCCAATCACCAACACATGAGAAGGGAGAATGACGATGAAAAGAAGCAGGCTGCTAGCTTTGACTCTAGTCGTTTGCGTATTGGCGGGTAGCGTTGTACTTGCTTCTGCCTCTTCAGTTCAGTGGCCTCGAAAGCCTGTTCAGATTATTGTTCCGTATGGCGCCGGGGGGGATACGGATTTTAATGCGCGTGTTCTTGCCGAGAGACTCAACAAAGTCCTCGGGGGCAACTTTGTCGTTGTCAACATGGCCGGTACCGGTGGCGCTACCGGTGCGCGTTATGTCAAGGATGCAGCAAACGATGGCTACACAGTCCTGTTCCACCATACCGGATTCCTCGTTAGTAAGCTCTCAGGGGTGTCTGACTTTGGCCTTGACGCCTACGAATTTGTGTGTATTGCCGGCCGCAGCGCAGGCAACATCATTACCTTGCATTCAAAGCACGGCATAACCAACCTCCAGGAGCTCATTGAGTATTCCCAGGCCAATCCCGGCAAGCTCAAGATAGCGGCTAACACCGGGGCAACCACCCACGCCACCGCTTTGATGCTGCGCGATATCGGCGCCAAGCTCAACATTGTTGATTCCGGGGGCGCGGCCGATCGCATTGTCGCCCTCCTTGGCGGCCATGTGGACATTATCGTCAATCCCTATGGCACCCTTAAAGACTACCTGGAGACTGGCGAGTTGGTCGGCATCGCCCTCGACAGCGATGTGCAGCCCGCTACTATTCCCGACATTCCCATCGGAGCGGCCCAGGGCTACGACATCGGTCTACCCTTCTATTATTTCTTAGCCTTCCCGAAGGGGACAGATCCGGCCATTGTTGAAAAGCTGAGTAGTGCCGTGAAGGAGATCGTTGCTAACGATGCGGGCTATGCCGAGACAATCATGAACGCTTACTTGCAAACGCCCACTTACTACGATGCCGAGGAAGGGCTTAGGCTGATGCAGGAAGCCTATGAGAAGCTCTCCAGGCTTGATTTCACCGATTAATCGACAGGGGATTTGGACCAACCGGCAGACATTCTATTACTGTCTGCCGGTTGGTCTATAGACTAAAATGGTCCGGTTAAGATCGGAACAGACTAGAGGGGACGGTGGGGATGGTTCGCCAGAACATAAATAAGAGGGACATATTCGTTGCGTGTCTAGTGTTGCTGTTAGGCATTATTCTATTTGTCTCCGCCCAATCCATCAAGCCGGGGGCCGGCATGGGCAAGGGCGCCGATTTCATGCCTAAGCTCTTGTCTTTCATGCTATTGATATGCGGTTTACTATTGCTCATAGATGCGTTGGTTAAGGAGGCACCGGTCTACGCCGCGGGCGCCTCCCTGCGATGTGATCAGATTATAGGCTTTCTGAAGGCTTTTGCCATCCTGTTCATCTACATCTATCTGATGGATAAGATAGGTTTCTTAATCATGAGCGCTGCTTACATTTTCCTCCAGTCGTGGATTATTACGCCGCCTGGACGCCATCGTCCGGTCAGGCTGGCCGTTATTTCCATCCTAGTCTCGTCAATAACCTATTCCGTATTTGTGTATGGCCTGCAGCTTATGCTGCCGGCTGGCATCTTGGGCTAAGGACAGGCGGCTAGCATGTTATTTGCCCGGATCGATGGAATATTCTTGAACTCTGGGGAGGAGAAGGCATGGTTTGGGAAGGTCTGATGTCAGTTCTGACCATCGAGAGTCTGCTCTACATGGTCATCGGTGTTGCTATCGGCATTATTTTTGGTGCTATCCCCGGGCTTACGGCCAACAT
>JAAYLE010000025.1 GCA_012522085.1 Bacillota bacterium
CCCTTCATCTGCCGGGCCTTGGCATCGGCCGCGAGGATCTGATCGAAATCATGGCCGTCGATCTCCAGCACATGCCAGCCGAAGGAGGCAAAACGAGCGGCGACTTCGCCCAGGGACTTGACATCCATGACGGGGCCATCGATCTGCAGACCGTTGTAGTCCACAAAGGCGAGCAGATTGTCCAATCCCCGGTGGACGCTGGTCATGGCCGCCTCCCAAACCTGCCCCTCCTGGATCTCCCCGTCCCCAAGGATGACATAAACCCGCCAGGAGGCTCCATCTAGCTTGCCGGCCAGAGCCATGCCGTTGGCAATGGACAAGCCCTGTCCTAGAGATCCCGTTGACGCCTCCACCCCGGGGGTGCTCTTCATGTCCGGATGACCCTGGAGCATGCTGCCAAGGCGGCGAAGCTCTTTTAGCTCTTCCACCGGGAAGTAGCCTGCTTCGGCCAGCGCCGCATACAACGCCGGAGCCGCGTGTCCTTTGGAAAGGACCAGCCGGTCCCGCTCCGGCCAGGCGGGATTTGCCGGATCGTGCTTCATGATGTCAAAATAGAGGGCGGCGACGATATCGGCGATGGACAGGGATCCCCCCGGATGACCGGAGCCGGCGGCGCCGGTCATGGTAATTATGTGGCGTCGGATCTGCCTTGCTTTTTCCTTCAAATAGCTTTTCTTGTCGGTCAACGCTTATCACCCCTTGCTTTAAATCCTTCTCCCAAGACTTCATGGACATCGGTAATGGCAATGAAGGCCTTCGGGTCCAGATCGGCCACGAGCTCCTTCACCCGGGCGATCTCCGCCCGGGAGACGATGACGAAGAGCACCTTTCGTTCCCGACCCGTGTAAGCCCCCGTTGCATGGAGGATGGTGACCCCCCGTTCCATTTTATCCAGGATGGCCCGCGCTACCTCCTCTGGACAGTCCGAAATGATGTACGCCGCGCGGGCGTAATCCGTCCCCTCCTGCACCAGGTCGATGGCCCGGCTGGAGATCAGGAGGGAAAGGAGGGCATAAAGGGCCAGCTCCGGGCTGAACAACACGCCCGCCAGGGCGATGATGGAAAAATCGATGACGAGCAAAGCCTGGCCCAAGCTCAGCCGCGACCAGTGGCTGAGCAGGTGGGCGGCCATGTCCGTACCGCCGGTAGAGCCGCCGAAATAGAAGGTGATGCCTGTTCCAAGACCCGCCAAGCCGCCGCCGTAGATGGCGGCCAGCACCGGATCGGATGTTGCCGGCCCCAGCCATACGCCCATAAGCTCCACCATCAGCGACAGGACCCCGGCGCCGAAGAGGGTCTTCAGGCCAAACAAAGGTCCGATGACCAGCCAGCTGACCAGAAACAAGGGCACGTTCAAGGATATCATCGTCAGCCCTACGGGCCACCCCCAAAGATAAAAGGCCATGATGGCCAGTCCACTGACGCCGCCCGCAGCCAGTTTGTTCGGAATGAGGAACCAAACGAGGCCCAGGGCCGTGAGGCTGACCCCCAGGGCAATTCCCAGGTGCTCCCATAGGATCCGCAGCCAACCCTTCTTCAACTATGTTCCCTTCTCCCGGTATACTTCTCCCGCAGCACCGCAGCGGCAAAGCGGGGAATGAACAGCATCCGCCTGTATCGCCAGGGCTCCCTGAGCAAGCGATACAACCACTCCAGTCCCCTCGCTTGCATCCACCGGGGGGCCCGCTGGACCTTGCCGGCTAGAACGTCGAAGCTGCCCCCTACGCCAATGCCGACTGGCACCCCGAGTTCAGCCTGATGGCCGGCCAGCCAGAGCTCCTGCCGGGGCGCCCCTAAGGCCACGGCCAGGATGTGGGGGCGAGCCTCCCTTATTCTATCCAACACTTGCCTTTCTTCATCGGGAGAAAAGTAGCCGTGGTGGGCCCCGCAGATGATGAGCCCGGGATGCCTGGCCTGCAAGTTGGCCGCCGCCCCCGCGGCGACCCCTTCCCTGGCGCCCAGGAGGAACAGTCGATACCCCCTCGACGCGGCCAGGGCGGCAAGGTTTTCGAGTAGATCGATGCCGGCCACTCTCTCCGGCAGAGGGCAGCCAAGGACCCGGGATGCCCAGATGAGGCCGTAGCCGTCAGGGACGACCAGGGCGGCTTCCCGGAAAACCTGGGCGAAAGATTCGTTTTGCCCGGCGAGCATCACCATCTCGGGGTTGGCAGTGATCACCTGGCCCGGCGGCCCGCCTTCCAGCAGCCCTTCGATCCTGGTTAGGGCATCGGCCATGGTCACCGGATCGATCCCCACTCCCAGGATTCTAATCCTTGCCAGCTCTCCCCACCTCCCCCGCGAGCTCCAGGATGCCTTGGACATCCAGCTTAGCCCTCCGTTGTAAAGCTTCTCCACAGGCGATCAGATCCCTTCGCCTAGGTTCCCGGTCCCCCCAGGTCCGGTCTAGGAGCTTCAAGAGCTCATCCCTTTGGATCCTGCCGACCTCTAGTCCCTCCTGGCCAGTGATCCTCAGGAAAGCAGCCACCTTAGGATCATAGATCAGGCCAACTCCGGGCACGCCCAGACAGGCAGCCAGGATCAAGCTGTGCAGGCGCATCCCCAGACAAAGACCGGCTTGCCCCATGATCCCCAGCAAAGACTCCACATCCAGCTCCCCTTCCCAAACCCTAGCCTTAATGAGCCTAGCGGCTCTCAGAGAGATCTCCCTGTCCCGGGGCTGGAAGGGAAGAAACAAAGGCTCCAACTGCGAGCGGGCACACAAGGAGTCCACCGCCCAGGCGATCTCCTCCAGTCCTCCTTCCAGGCCCGGCCAATCCCGCAGGCAAATCAGGAGCAGCGATCCCGGCCGGGGAGGCTCCACGGGGCGGAGGAGAAAGGCTGGATCAGCGCTGACCCGGGCTTCAAGTCCGGGTACAAACCTGTTGGCCAACGCCAGGGACTCTTCATCCCGGAAACTGACGCGGTGGGACAGCC
>JAAYLE010000185.1 GCA_012522085.1 Bacillota bacterium
CCCTGATAAGGACGGTTAAACCCAATCTTGACTGCCGCCAGAGCGACTACGCCTAGAATTAGGACCAGACCAATGACGATCTTATCCCCTTTGCGGAGTTTATGCAACAAATGCCCTCACCTACTAAGTCCATTGTTTGGAGCGGGCGCCATGTCCATGACATAGTTCTCTACCACGCTCAATGTTCCTGCCCATCTTTGTTGATATATTTCCCCCTACCCCGGAAGGAGTAGCCACATCAGGCAGCGAATTCGTGTCATAAATCACTAATGAAGAGGAGGGACCCCCATTGAGAACCTTGAGATGCATCCTGAGTTTAGTCATCGCCTTAGCCTTAGCTACGGCCGCGGTCGGAGCAAGCCCTGCAGACTGGGACATCATCGTCGTCGGAGGCGGCAATGCCGGCATCCCCACAGCCATAGCCGCGGCTAACGGCGGCGCCAAGGTGCTCCTCTTGGAGAAAATGGCTTTCTTGGGCGGAACATTGCTCGTCGCTGGCGGACAAATGAGCGCAGCCAATTCCAAGCTGCAGCTGACTGCGGGGTTCAAGGACTCGCCCGAGCAGCACTATGCAGATGTCATGCGTTTAGGCGGCTACCGGGCCAATCCCAGGCTCCTCAAACTTCAAACGGAAAACGCCGGCTGGACCATCGACTGGCTGGCCGACCTTGGCGTCAAGTTCGATAAGAACCGCCCGGTCTACATGGACCATCACGAACTTTATTCTGTCGCCCGGTCCTATCAGCCCATCGGCAGCGGGGCCGCAGTGGCCAAGGTCCTCATCGCCGAGCTGAACAAATGTGTTGCCCGGGGCGATGTGGAGGTTCGCCTCGAGACCAGGGCTACCGAACTGATCCAAGATGATCAAGGAGCAGTGGTTGGCGTTCGGGCCGTAGGCAAAGATGGCCAACCACTTGAGTTTAGGGCAAAGCACGTTGTTTTGGCAACCGGTGGATTTGGGTCAAATCGGGAGCTTTTGGCCCACTACCACGGAAGCAAGGGAAGGAACGCCCTAAGCTACACCCCGGCCTTCGCCACGGGGGACGGCCTGCGGATGGCCACAGCCATCGGAGCCGATGTCTCCCACATGGACTGCTTCGTCCCCATGCCGGGGGGAATAGAGGATCCGGACAATCCCGGTTGGCCTCTGCCTGTACGGCTGCAGCTGGCGCCGGCGACCGCCGGGTACGTATGGGTCAACAAGCTGGGCCAGCGCTTTGTCAACGAGGACACTTTAAGTCCCGATGAGAAGGAAAAGGCCGTCCTTCGACAGCCGGACGTTGTCACGTACATCATCCTGGACGGCAATGTGATGGCCGCTAACAAGCCCATCATCGCCAACTGGACCTGGGATGAATTTGACGCCGAAGCAGCCAAGGAGAAGAAGTTCTTCAAAGCCGACTCCGTCGCGGAGCTGGCCGGCAAACTGGGCATGAACCCGGAGGTTTTGCAGGCCACCATCGATAGGTACAATGGCTTTGTCGAAGAAGGCCGCGACTTGGACTTCGGCCGGACTCAGCTGGTCTGCAAGCTAGAGCAGCCTCCCTTCTACGCCGTCGAGACCAAGCCGATGATTTACCTCACCCATGGCGGCGTGAAGGTGACGGCTAACTTGGAAGTAGTCCATGTCTCGGGCAAGATCATCCCGGGACTGTATGCCCTCGGCGAAGTCGTCGGCATGGGCCAGTTGGCCGGGAACGTCCTGGCCGGCGGCATGGGCAACACCCCGCCGATCACGCTGGGACTGCTCCTCGGCGAACGATTGGCCCGGACTAACTAGGCTAGGCTAATTTGGAAGCTATGCAATAGATGTGCGAGAGCCTGGGGACGGCTTTGCCGTCCCCTCGCTTTTTCATTCATCGCTCCTCACCATTATTTCATCCGATGCCCCACTTCGCTATATTTCCCACACTTGTAAGTCGAACGCAGGAATCAGATCAATAAAAAGCGAATACACACATCAAGCAAATAGAGCCGACATTTTGGGCCGGCGCCCATCCTTGGGTGATGACATTCCAGTGGCACATTCTACTGATCGCAACCCTCTTTCACCCCAATAGACGTCCTTGCCACTCGAGGGGGTGAAGCTCTTCTCCAAACGGACCAGGCCGGAGAGCACGGCGACTACTGCCTGTCGCCTTGGGAAAGGGTCAAGCCTTATTCCAACCAGCGGAAATACATATCATCGAGGTTTCAGACATTCTAACCGCGCGCACCACTAGGGCCGTTCCCATGTCCGGCCGGGAAAGATCGCTGAGGACTGCGGGGGCATTGCCGCCCCTACTATCATGTCGCTGGCAATGCTGAAAGGGGAGATGGTTCCAGGTGAACATCGGTCTTGTGCAAGCGTTGATGTCAGGCCTATTGATGGGGTTTGTTTATTCCCTCATCGCGTTAGGCCTCTCCCTGATCTACGGGGTTATGGACGTGGTCAACTTCGCCCACGGGGAATTCCTGATGCTCGGGATGTTCCTCGCCTACTGGTTTTCCGTTCTGTTCCGATTCGATCCATTGATTTCGATCTTGGTCATTATTCCCATTCTGTTCGTGGTGGGGGTTGGGGTTTATAAGGGGCTCATCAAGCGCATAATCGGCGGCACCCGGATCAGTCAAATCCTGACCACTTTTGGTTTGAGCGTCTTCATGGCCAACATGGCCATGTTCCTGTGGACGCCCAACTACCGACTGGCGGAGCGGTTCCTGGCCTGGACCACGGGGGACTTGCCGATTCTCGGCGTGCATGTAGGCATCCCTGAAGTCATCGCCTCCGTCGGATCCATCCTTGTTTTCGCCTTTGCCTACTATTTGATTCGCTTCACGAGGACAGGAAGGGCCATCCAGGCAACCTCCATCGACTCGGAGGGCGCCCGGCTAGTTGGCATCAACATCGACAACATCTACGCCATCACCTTCGGACTGGGCATAGCCTGCGTCGGCGCGGCAGGCGTTCTGCTGGCCACCTTCTACTACATCTTCCCCTATGTGGGAACCTTCTTCAGCATGATCGCCTTCGCCACCGTCGCCCTGGGGGGGTTCGGCAGCGTGGAGGGATCCTTCGTAGCCGGGATCTTGATCGGGATCATCGAGTCACTGGGGGGGTTCTTCATCAACCCCGCGGTGAAGTATGCGATCGTGTTCATGACCTATATGGTGGTGATCATTTTGCGACCGGCCACGGGCCTATTCGGATGGTAGGCTCGGTCGCACTTGATAGGGGGCTGTACTGCGTTGCCTAAGATTTCGCGAAAAACCATCATCATAGTGCTACTGTATGTGGGAGTAGTCGCCATCACCCCCTTGTTTTCCAAAGCGCCCTTTTACCGCCACGTCCTGATCATGGTCGGGATGTATGGACTGTTGGGGGTTGCTTGGAACATCATGGGCGGGTACACCGGTTTATACTCCTTCGGACAAAGTGCCTTTTTCGGCATCGGGGCTTACACATCCACGATGATGCTCGTTAAGGGGGGATTCTCGCCGTGGATCGGCATGCTCTGCGGCGGCATCCTGGCTGCCATCGTGGCGGCGGGGATGGCTTATCCTACATCAAGGCTGCGAGGTCCCTACTTCACCATTGCCTCCCAAGCCTTCGCCAGGACCTTCCAAATCCTGATGACCAACTGGGAGTACGTGGAAGGGGCCATCGGCATCCCACTGCCTTTGATGCGCGATACCTGGTGGTTCTTCCAGTTTAAACAGAAAATGCCCTACCACATCATCATCTTCAGCTTGCTGGGCATCGCCATCCTCGTCTGCTATTACATTGAAAGGTCCCGCACGGGCTATTACTTCCGAGCCATTCGGGACAGCGAGCAAGTGGCCAGCGCCTTAGGGATCAACACCGTTCGCCAGCGCATCATCGCCACCATGCTGAGTGCGTTTTTCACCGCCATCGCCGGCACTTTTTATGCCCAATACGTCCTGTACATCGATCCGGAAAGCGTCACCCACCACGCCCTCAGCGTTGAAATCG
>JAAYLE010000186.1 GCA_012522085.1 Bacillota bacterium
CACCAGTGGGATTTACCACAAGATTGACTACGCCACCAATGACCTAATTTCCTCCTATAGTGGCAAAAGACAGACTAAACTCCGACAACGTTGGTAGCCGTGGCGCAGGAATATCGTCGCCCGCGTTCAAATAGTATCCATAGACCAACGGCTGGAGGGCAGCCTTGATTGAGATAATTGGCAACACTAGTGTTTGTCCCGATTGTCAACGATGCATCGCGTCTTGTCCCCGCGGGGCCTTAGTCTTCCAAAGAGGGCAGCCGCAGGTGCTGGCGGATAAGTGCCTGTCCGATGGGCATTGCCTTGCCGCGTGCCCCCGGGGCTTAATCCAGGTTCCGAGTCAGTTGGCAAAGGTCAAGGCCTGGCTGGCGAATGGTCATGATGTGGCGGTCAGTCTTGCCCCTTCCTACACTGTCTTGGCCAAGGAGCCGCTGAGAATTGTGGCCGCTTTGCGCAAGCTCGGCTTTTGCCGGGTTGAGGAGACAATCTCCGTCCTGGAAGAGACTATCCGCAGCCGAATCCGCCTCGCAGAAGGGTCGGGCGGGCCGCTGTTCTCATCATCCTGCCCCTCAGTCGTAGCTCTGATGCGAAGGGAGTTTCCCCATCTTCTGCAGTACCTCCCTCCCCTGCCCTCACCCATGGCGGCCCATAGCCGCGTCCTGCGGGAGAAGCTGGGGAATGGGGGCAAAGTAGTATTCATCGGACCTTGCCACGCAAAGAAAAGGGAAGCAGCGGCCGAAGAGGGAGCAGCCGATGGAGTCCTCACCTTCACTGAACTTTGGACGTGGCTGCAAGACGAAGGCATTCAGCTCGACTCACTCCCTGAAGAGTCGGTGGACGGGGATTATGAGCCTACCTCCCGGATCGGGCTGTTGGCCATGACCGCATCTGGGCTCGACCGCTGCCGCGATTTCCTGGCGGCTTTTCGGCCGGATGAGGAAGGCCCCAGGATCCTTGAGCTGCTAGCTTGCCCTGGAGGCTGTCTGTACGGGCCAGGCATGCCGCCCTTAGCGGACCGGGAGACGATTCTGCTCGATCAGCTAAATCGAGAAGGAGGGACGCGCAGTGAGGACGGAGACAGTCACCGTTAAGGTCTTCTCTCCCCATCGGGATCTCTTGGATGTGCGATACAGGCGGGAAGGATTGAAGGTCTCCCTAGAGGCAGGTTCGAGCCTGAAAGACCTCTTGACCGCCCTAAAAGGCATGAGCCCCGCCCTAGCTGGCCTGGAAGCCGACTTTAGCCGCGGCCAGGTAATGATCGCCCAGGGCAGCCAGCGGATCAAAGAGCTTAGCGTTCCTATCCAGTTTGGACAAACGATCTGGGTCGTCGATGCTACCCAGGGGGGATAACTTGCTGATCCAACGAACGAGGGGGCAACCTGGCGAGGTTGCCCCGCAACATCAGTAAACGCCGTACTCTTGGAGAGCTTCCCACATGGCCATTACATTCTCCGGGGGAACATCCGCCTGGATGTTGTGGACCGTTGCAAAGACAAAGCCGCCGCCGGGGGCCAGGTCATCAAGGCGACGTTTGACTTCATCTTTCACCTGTTGGGGAGTCCCATAGGGAAGGATCTCCTGGGTATCCACCCCGCCACCCCAAAACACCAAATCCCGGCCAAACTCCTTCTTCAGGCGGCGAGTGCACATTTCGGCGGCGCTCACTTGGATCGGATTGAGGATATCGACTCCCACCTCGATAAGATCGGGAATGAACTGATAAACGCTGCCGCAAGAATGGAAGTACAGCTTGACGGGGGCCTTTTTCTTGATGAAATCAAAGAGGATCTGCTGGCGGGGCTTGATGTATTTCCGATACATATCCGGGGAGATGAACGGACCCCGCTGGGAGCCCAGGTCGTCTTGTTCGCAGACTACATCCACCACGTCCCCTAGATTGTCCAGAACCTGACCCCAAAAATCGAGTTTGATTTCCAGGACCCGATCTAAGATCCCCTCGGCCCGCGGGGTCCCCAAGGCCAAGTCGGTGAAAAAGTCGACGAAGCCCTCCAAATGGGTCCCTGTATGCAAGAATCCATTGCCGATGGTACCGCCAAAACAGACTAGATAGCCAGCCTCTCTATAGGCGATAGCCTGCTGGCGCAGGCCGGCGATGCGAGCGGGGTCACTCCCCTTTGGCCAGTTGTATGCGTCCAGGTCCACGTTGTATTGATGGGCAAGGGGATGATCATACATGTCGAAGTAGAATCCGCCAACTTTTGGCATCCGCCAGCCAATTCCCCATTCATCCCGCAGCTTCCAGTAGTCATCATCTTCTTCCAACACAACTTGATAGTTGCCAGGGGGCTGCGGCACAACGCCGCGGGCATCGACTGCTAAGGCCTCTAACAGATCTTCATCGGCCAGGGCAAGCTGCCCCGTTCGACTTCGCAAGCGAACCTCCCTTTCGGGAAGCCTCAAGTAGTCCCTCAAGGCCCGGTAAGCCTTAACGGCGATGTTTGTGCCGGTGCAAGAACCTAGATCAAAGGGCACCCGATCGGGCTCTTGATGGTTTAGCGCGGCCAAGGCCCTTTCCCTCGACTTCACCTCATTGCCTCCCCTCATCTAGATCTAATACCTTGCTGCTATGGTCCCGGCCGAGATAGAAGTTCAGCCAAGAAGAGGTGTGATGCAAGCTCCAGTTGCAGGGGGGCACCTCATACCGCCCGAGATTACCTTCTTCCCCGTAAGCCTTGAGCCTTTCGTAGGCCCTGACATAGAGGCAGCGGCGCTTGTTGGGGTAGACTTCACACCAACCCTCAAAGCTTCCCCCGCAAGGGCCGTTGCGCTGATTCTTGGGGCACTGGGACATGGGACAGAAATAGGCCAGGTCAAACAAGGCACAATCCCCGCACTGCTGACAGTTGTTGCTGATCAGCTTAATTAAGTGCTCAAGCCAAGTAACCGGTCCTTCTAACCGTGTGCCATCGACCAGCCGGGAAAACAAACGCATGGGACGATAGAAAATCCCCCGTTCATCGAAGAGGGTATGATGCAACAGACGGAAAAATCGGTTGTCCAGGCCTTTGACCGGCAAAGTCCCATGCCGGTTCGTCGGCTCGCAAGTATTCAGTCCCGTACCTTCATCCCGCTGGAAGTAGTAAAACCCGCCCTCCTGGGGATAGTCAAACTCGCCAACTAGGTCGGGCCAATTGGGTACTAGTTCTTCCCCCTTGTCGACGATGTGGATCACATCTTCATACCTCAAACCATGCCCGCCGATATGGACACCGTTATACCCCATACCCTTCAGTAAGGCGTACAGTTTGGCCGCCCGCAGCAACCTGGCCCCTTTCCCCTTATCAGGCCCTTCTCTCTCCGACACGAGCTCTTCCATGAGTTTTTCCGTCACCACACACCCGGGCAATTGGTTCTGATACATCAGCCGAGCAATGCCATAGGTAAGCACATAGATGTTGCCGATGACAGGTATGTTCCAGCCGGCACTCCGTACAAACTGCAACACTTCATGGAACTTGCGGGCATCGTACCCCACTTGGGTAATGATGAACTGGGCGCCGGCCGCGACTTTCTTCCTCAGTTTGTAATACTGGCCCAGGAGTTCTCCCTCTTCCTTCTTGAAGGGGGACGCCGCAACTCCCGCAAAAAAATCCGTCGGCGTGAGCACTTCTGGTGGACCGAAAGAAGGGACTTCATAGCCCCCGTTCATCTCGCCGATCATGCGCAAGGCATGGATCGGATCAAAGTCGAAAACTGGCTTGGGACGACCTGCCCGGTTGTCTGCCGGGTAATCCCCGCTCATCACCAGCAGGTTGTGGACTCCAGCTCGATGGAGGGCATAAAGCTGACTTTCAATTTGGCTGCGATTCTTGTCCTTACAAGTGAAGTGGACGATCACTTCGACGCCTTGTCTTGCCAGTTCCATCCCCAGGTAATCAGCGCCCATCGCCGGTTCGCCCCCGGGGTTGTCGGTGATGGTCAAGGCATGCACTCGTCCGTCCCTGGCCACTTCCTCAGCCGCACGAAAGATATCCTCCTGGGGCTTCCCAAAAGCTCCCCTTCCAGGAACAAGCTCCCAGGTTACAACGAAGTCGGTGTCGAGAGCTTCACGAAAACGATTGCGACCTCCCTCCAATTGCTTATCACCCCGCTGACCTCATCTTCTGCTTAGGGGTTCTTAAGAAAACGGCGATTTCCTGCTTCGATTGTCTATTAGTCCAAAGGGAGGACAAGGCAAGGGAATTGGCCAAAACAATAGGATAGGTAGCGAAGCAAGGGAGGAAGTATTCATTTGGATACACTAGCGAAGGTGAGGAGATTTCTCGAACCCCACGGGCTACAGGTCATGGAACTCGATGAGAGCACCCACACCGCACCCCTAGCAGCCAAGGCCCTGGGGGTGGAAGTAGGTCAGATCGCTAAGACCTTAGCCTTCGTCGGCGAGACCAAGGCGGTTTTAGTGGTGACAAGCGGCGATACCAGGATCGACAACAAAGCTTTGCGGGACATTGTCGGCGAGAAGATGCGGATGGCCAGCCCCGAAGAAACCCTGGAGCTGACAGGTTATGCTCCCGGCGGGGTGTGCCCCTTCGGCGTCCCCGAGGGTCTGCCCATCCTGATCGATTTGAGCATGGAACGGTTCCCGGAGGTTTATGTTGCGGCAGGAACTCCCAATTCGGCAGTGCCCATGTCCGTTGAGGAGCTCCTGGCCATCACCGGCGGGCAGCCTTGTCGGGTCAGCCGGGTGCACTCCTAAGTTTTGCGCGAATCTTGTTTTGAATGGGGAATTCGGGCAGGAATTAGCCTTCCCAGGGGGAACTAAGCCAGCAAACCGGAGAGGAGGTCTACCAATGCAATGTAGGACCGCCTGCGAGACTGCGGAAGAGCGACGTGCTGACGGAGAGAAGGCGCGGATAGCCCTAGTGAAGACCGCCGATCGGAAAGAAGGGGTCTACCGCTGCTTGGAGCTGTTGGATAACACCGTCGCTGGTCAAGATGTCCTCATCAAGCCAAATTTCAATACCAGCGACCCTGCACCGGGCTCGACCCACAATGACACCCTGAGGGCTCTCATTGAGGGCCTGCGGAACCAAGGGGCAAAGAAGATCACTGTCGGCGAACGGAGCGGCCCGCCCCTAACAGCCGACGTCCTCAAGGCAAAGGGCATCCCCGAACTTCTGGAGGAACTGGACGTTGACCTTATCAATTTCGATGAACTGCCGCCGGAAGAATGGGTGCATGTGAATCCGCCAGGGAGCCACTGGAAAAATGGATTCATCGTACCCCGGATAGTCACCGAGGCCCCTAGGATTGTGGCGACGGGCTGTCTCAAAACCCACCAATTCGGCGGCATCTTCACTTTGTCGCTGAAACTGGGGGTGGGCCTGGTCCCCCGCCGAGGCTACGAGTATATGAGGGAGCTTCACGACTCTCCCCATATCCGGAAGATGATTGCTGAGATCAACTACGCCTACCATCCCTGCCTAATAGTCATGGACGGCGTTGATGCCTTTGTTAGCGGCGGGCCATCAACGGGAGAGCGCAGACAAGCTAATGTTATCTGGGCCGGTCACGACAGGATCGCTGTCGATGCGGTCGGAGTGGCCATCCTCAAGGACCTCGGCACCACTCCCGAAATCGAGAACCAACCCATCTTTGCCCAGGAGCAAATCCAACGGGCAGGCGAGCTGGGCCTCGGGGTCACAAGCCCCGACAGCATTGAAATAGTCACTGCGGATAAAGAAAGCGAGGATTATGCCGCCGTCCTCCGGGGCATTCTGGCGAAGGGATAAAGGGGAGCGGCTGCTCCCCTTTTCTCTTAATAGTAACCGTATTTCTCCACTGCCCGGCTCATGGCCAAGAGGTTTTCCGGCCGGACATATGACGGAATCGAGTTTTCGCTGGCCAGCAGATACCGCCCGCCGGGGGCCAATTGGGAGATCCGCAGCTTCACCTGAGCCTCAACCTCTTCCCCCGTGGCCCTAGTCAAAGTGTAGTTGAGGTCGATATTCCCCAGCAGCCCCACGCGATGGCCGTAGTCCTTCTTGAGTTGGACAATGTCGACAGCTGCCGGCTCGAGATTGCCGATGGCGCTCATACCTAGGGGCAGCATGTCTTCAATCAAGGGCAAGAAGTTGCCATCAGTATGGAGGATCCAGGGTTTCTTTAGTTTCTCCACCACTCGCTTGTAGCGAGGGACGAACAACTCCCGGAAGATTTGCGGTGAGAACAAGGGGCCGGCGCTGTGGGCCAAGTCATCGGAAATGATGACGTAATCAAAGTCCATTTCATTGACATGCTCCACCACAGCCAAGGTCCAGTCGTTGAAAATATCCATCACCGTCTCGACGAACTTCCGGTCATCGTACAACATCAGGGAGAATGTCTCGATGCCGATGCTAAGGTAGGCATTGGCCATCCCCGCCCGCAAGCCGCAAGCCGCTGCGTAGTCCCTTTTGTGGTGCTTCAAGTAGTCACTGATGGGTTTGTAGAGATTCTCATCGTGGGGATCGGGCAGCTGCTCCATCAAGAAGTCCAACTGGTCCCAGCCTTTGATCAGACCATCCCCCACATAGTCCACGCCCCCGGAAAAAGTGCGCTCGACGACATCCGGCGGCTTGAGGTTGACGCTGATGTTATCCAAATTCAGAATCTCCATTAGTCCCGGGTCCATCCTCATCCGGGGCGGCACAGACACGGGACGCCCCAGGAGTTTTTCGGCAACTACAGGATCGATGCCCGATTCAATCCAGGGCACCCGGTCTGGAATCCCCCCCGCCAGCGTCGTCATGACCCGCTCCCTTGGTGTAAGTTTGGCCAACCTGTATTCCTCCTTCTTAATCTTATCCTAGTAGCAAATTGGGCAAGAATGTAACTAGACTTGGGAAAAACACCAGCAGCAACACAGTGACCAACAGGGGGATCAGATATGGGGTCACCGCCTTGATCATCCTGGCAACAGAAATCCCCGCCACCTCCGCAGTTACATAGAGCACCGAGCCGACGGGAGGAGTCAACAGCCCAATCATGAGCGTCAGCACCATCACTACCCCACAGTGAACAGGATCGATGCCTACCTGACTCATCAAGGGCTTAAAGATGGGGACCAAGACAACTATGGAAGCAGTTGCTGCAGAGAAAGTACCTACAAAAAGAAGGAAAACGACAAGCAACAACATCACCACAGTCGAATTCGTGGAAATGCCGAACATCGACCGGGCAAGGACTTGGGGCACCCGCTCCCAGGTGAGAATCCAGCCGAATAGGCTGGCCGCGCCCACGATCAGGATGATCGATGCGGTGCTGATCACCACGTCCTTGATCATCCCCGGGATTTCATCGAGGGGCAGTTCTCGGTAGATGAAGTAACTGAGGCCAAAAGCGTACAATACAGCCACCACCGCAGCCTCGGTAGGTGTAAACACTCCCGTCAGGATGCCCCCGATGATGAGCACCGGCGCCATTAGCGGAGGAAAGGCTTCAGCGAAACTTTTCCGCAGCCGCTGGAGATCGACTTTGTCCCTGCGGGGATAATTCCTGCGCTTGGCCACGAAGTAGGTAAAGATCATCATGGTGAGCGCCATCAGGATGCCCGGGATTACGCCACCGACAAACAACCGGCCGATCGATACCTCAGCCATGACTCCGTACAATACCATGGGAATACTGGGAGGGATAATCGGACCAATCGTCGATGATGCCGCCGTGACCGCTGCGCTGAAATCATCATCAAAGCCAGCGTCCCGCATCGCCTGTATCTCAATGGTGCCAAGCCCGGCGGCGTCCGCCACCGCTGAGCCTGACATGCCAGCGAAGATCAGGCTGGCGACAATATTGACATGTCCCAAGCCCCCGGGGATATGTCCCACCAAGTCGTTAGCGAAATTGAAGATGCGCCTGGTGATGCCTCCAGTATTCATAAGCTTTCCCGCCAGCATGAAAAAGGGGACGGCCAGCAGCACGAAGGAGTTCATTGACCCATTGATCCGCTGGGCGACTACCCCTAAGGGGATGCCCCCTCTGATCATTAGATATCCGAGGGATGAGGCTCCCAAAGCAAAAGCGATGGGCACCCGCAGGAAGATGAGGAGCAACAGTCCCAACAATAGATACAGTCCGGACAAGGTCTACACCCCCTATTCCGAAAGGCTGCTGGTCTTGGCCGATTTATGGGGAAATACTAGGTACAAGAGCATCGCCAACCCCGCCAAGGGGATGATGGCATAGACATAGCCCACTTTTACCTGCATGGCTGGGGTTACGCTGGTCATCTCCGCCAATACCAGTCCATACCCTTCTTTGGTCAGCACGATCAGAAAAACGCCGACAACAACCAGGACCACCTTGTCCAGTATGCGCTTTCCCCATCCGGGGAGGGCTTCATACAAGATGTCGACGACCATATGCTTATCATAACGGATGGCCAGGATGGAGCCTATATAAATCATCCATAGGAAGCAAAGACGGGCTAGCTCCTCAGCCCAAAACAAAGGGCTATTCAGGGCATAGCGCAAGAAAACCTGCACGGCCGTGATCACCATGGCAATGAAGAATAATAAGCTTCCGCACAACGTCAGGAACAGGTCCAGCCCCCGGTCGATCTTCTTGAGCATAATCCTCACCTCCCAGAAAGCAGTGGCGGGGCGGGTTCCCCCGCCCTCTTTCTTATTGGGGTTCACACGCCCTGACGGCCTCGACAAAACCTGGCCACCACTTGTCAAGCAGGCTCTGGGGAATGGTGGCAGTTGCTTTCCGGAAGCTCTCGACATCCAATTCAGGGGGACCGATGACTGTCATGCCGGCAGCCTTCAGGTTCTCAAAGAGCTCGTCCTCCGTCTCTTTGGTCAACTGATTGCCATACTCGCAAGCCTCCGCGACCGATTGCATGAGTATCTCCTGATCTTCAGGACTCAAGGACTGGAAAACCTTATCGTTTATGTGCAGCTGGTATAGGCTGTATTGGTGACCGGTGAGTACCAAGTATTTTTGCACCTCATACAAGCCATGGCCGTAGATCATATCGAAGGGGTTCTCCTGGGCTTCCACCACACCTTGCTGGAGAGCGGTGAACAACTCGTTGAAGGAGATTGGTGTGACCACAAAGCCCATGGCGCCAAAACCCTGGATGTAAATGGGGTTTTCAGCACTGCGCAGCTTCATGCCCTTGACATCGGCAACACTACGAACAGGCTTATTCGTCGTCAGGTGGCGGGCACTGCGGATCACCCAGCCGATAGTCCTAATCCCGGTCCGCTTCCGGGTTTCTTCCCGCCAAGTCTGGCCCAAGGGAGTTTCCATGAAGTCCGACGCGTGCTGCTCGTTCTTGAACATGTAAGGCCAGTGCACGCCTTCGAATTCCGGCACCGCCCGGATGGCCACGTAGTCGCCCGCCCACATCATCTGCATGGCGCCCATCCGCAAAAGCTCATACATATCAACCTGACTGCCCAGCTGACTGGCCGGGAAGACCTCGATCTTGATCCGGCCATTGGTCCTTTCATTGACCAGCTCGGCTAGTTTATAGGCCGCCTTGTCCACGGGACTTCCATCGGGCATGATATGACCCAACTTCCACACCTGAGCTGCACCGACTGGCAGAGTCAACATACACACTAGAAGGGACACGATAACCAGCGCTAATCTTGTTCTCTTCATTGGCTGACACCCTTTCTCTTAGTGATTGACACATGCCAACAGAAGCAAGTTCCCCGTTTTATCCCTAGACCTCCTTTCGCAACTGGGATTGACCATCTTCAGTGCACAAGAAGGGGTTCTTGACGATGGCGGCACAGGTTTCTTTAGTGCGTCGCAAATGAGACTCCATCCGCACGACGGCCAGTTCTAAGTCCCGCTGCCGGTAAGCCTCATAGATGGATTTATGGTCCTCAATTATCAAGCGGAAGCGTTCAGCCACCGGCAAGGCCCACACCCTAACCCTTAGCAGGTGCAGTTGCATCTGCGCGACAACTGTCTTGATCTTCTCATTCTGCGCGGAATCGAGAATGACTTGATGGAAAGCCTCATCGCCATCGATAAAGGCGCGAAAGTCCCGGGCAGACGCAGCCTTTTCCTGATCGTCGATAGCTGCCTCCATCGCCCGCAATTCATCGGCCCCGATACGACCAAATCCCTCTTTGACTGCCGTCACTTCGAGGACCTCTCTAACGAGGCGGGCCTGGAGAACTTCATCGACCCTAATAGGAGCCACAAAAGCGCCGCGCTGGGGCATGATCTCAACCAAATCTTCCCTTGCCAGACGGAGTAATGCCTCGCGTACAGGAGTCCGACTGATCTGCAGCTTCTCAGCCAGTTGGTTCTCCGAAATCAGCTCCCGCGGCTGCAAATCCCACCAAATAATGGCATCCCGAATTATCCTGTATGCCCACTCGGCGTAGGAGGTCCGTGCCTCCCGTGCTGGCTTCCGCAACCAGGCCACTCTCCCATCCCAGGCGAGATACTAGCTTGTATGGTAGTTCTTCCTCTATTTCTCTTTTCCTGCAAAGAAACAATATTGCATTTCATTCCTCTGGCACTGCAGCCTGACCAACTCGACGAAGTCCGTGGAGCAGCCTGTTTGGAAGATTTTACGTCGTGTTGCCGATTATTGGTATCCTAGCTGGTTTTCAGTTTTTTCTGGCTGTTGGGCGATTATCCCCTCCCAGATGCAGGAAATCGGACGCGGACTCCAGAAAAGTGATACTAAACACAATCAGTTTTTCCCCAGGCAGGTGGGTGGCCC
>JAAYLE010000187.1 GCA_012522085.1 Bacillota bacterium
ACCGAGCATGAGGGTCATGGCCATTACCGCCGAGATGCCCGGCAGCATTCCCCCTATCAGTCCCAGGAGCCCTCCACCAACCAGAGCGATGAGCGTAGTCGGGTTAGACAGGACTGACCAGGCCATCTGGGGAAACAATGACCATTCCTGGGTGAGTATGCTCCAATTCATGAACCGTCCCTCCCGCTATCCAAATTCGACATGCCGCGACTATCTAGGGCGCAGGCAGGGCAAACATCCATGGGACTATGATTCCGACAATGACCGAGCTGAGGACGGTGTACAAGAGGATCTGCCACCTGTTGCCGGCACGTAAATAGGTGAAGACCACCGCAAAAAAGACAAGATTGGCGAGGACGAAATTCACCCGCCCAACCAGGAATACATAACCGCCTACGATCAGCGTCAGGGCAAACCAGCGTCTAGTAAGCTCATCTTGCATGCAGCCTTTCGCCCAGCCCCTTAGCGAACGGTACCCGTAGCCTTTAAGGACTAAGTAGACCAAGATCAAGTTGAGCGCAAGGACGATGCATCCGAGGAGTACGGGCGTGAAGCCGGCCGCGGTGATAAAGCCGCTGGCCCCCCGGGTGGGCATCTTGACCCCGCCGACAATAAAGAAAATGGCCATCGCCATGAACATAATGCCGCCGACAAAGTCTCCTACCGGCCAATAATAATGCTCGTCATGCTTGCGCTCCTTGTCCGAAGCGGGCTGCTTGGCCATCGATCGTTCCCCCTTCCTTCCAACGTTCAGCCGATACTGTCAAGGGAAGGCGGGACGGCCCATTGGCCGTCCCGGCGCCTGTCTGCAAATCGGCGTTCGGCTATTCGTTGTACTGGGCCAGCTCCTTCTCATACAGCTCTTCGGCGATGGCCGGCCACGGCCGCACATTGGCAGCCTTCTCATGGGGAGGCCACTCCCACTCGGTAATCGGAGGAATGTCCCAATTGGCCGGGCTGTTTTCGGTGATGCCCAGCTCATACTGGGGCCAGCCTCGGGCTGAGGACACTTTCGCGACGATCTGGTCCGCGGCAGTGCCCATCATCGGGGCAAAGATGATGCCCCGGCTGTCGATGGCCTCCCGGAAGCGCTCCTGGCTAACCGCATAGACAAAGGCCTCAACGTACTTTTCGATCACTTCGTCGGGCACATCCCGAGGGACGGAAAAGCCCCAGTAGGGGTTGATGGGAACGTAGATCGCCAGCTGCGGATAATAGTTGACGATGGAGGGGAAGACGACTCCACGCCACTCATAGTCCCGGTGGTAAAGGTTAGCGAGAGGCCTTACTTCACCGGCTTCAGCCCAGTCGGAAATATCGCCGAGGGAGACGGAGACAAACTCGACCTCACCGGAGAGGAGGAAACGACCGGCGTCCCGTCCGCCCTTGTAGGGAATCTCCCGGACCTTGTCGGCGATGCCTGCAGCCTGGGCGAAGGCGGCGGCGAAGATAGCGCCATTTCCGCCGGGGCTGGTTGTTCCGTAATTGACGATCTTATCGGACTTCTTGATGGCTTCCACAAGATCCATCAGGTCCTTGTAGGGCGAGTCGCCCTTCACATAGATGGTGGTTCCGCCCATGCCGGCAGTGAACGGGTAAAAATCTTCCCAGCTGCACTTGGCCTGGCCCATAATCTTCCAGGTCCCGTGGAGCTGGGTGCCGCCGAACAAGGTATACCCGTCGGGCCTGGCATCGGCAACCCGCTGGCCAGCGATGCCGCCGTTGGCTCCATCCACGTTGGTCACTTGAATGGGAACGCCCAAGTACTCGGACATCTCAAGGGCAAGGGCGCGCGCCGTCGTATCGGAGGTGCCCCCTGCAGTCCATCCCACAATCATGTTAATCGCCCGATTAGGCTTCCACTCAGCAAAAGCGCTCGTACAGGCCATAATGACCACTAGACCCGCAATCAAGCAGGCGGTGAGCTTTCTCATTGGCAAATCCCTCCTCGCAAAGTTGAGTTCATAACCCTTCCTCGCCAAGGCTTTGACCGCAGCCTCACCTCCCCGAGACAGATCCTTATCAAATAATGGCGTAAAGATGCGCGCTTGATTCTATTAATAACTTGTCTAAAAGCGGCGAATATCCTGCCTTTCAAACAAAAATCAAGGCCCGCCCCCGCGAATCCCTCGACAAAAAAGGGCCAAGTCATCGACTTGGCCGGATTCTTGCCAATTGATGCCGGCCTTACCGAAGGGCCTCCGCAAACCGCTCGATATTGTCCTCAGCAATGTGGGACTGGCTCGTGTGAATCTTGGCAATGAGCCTGATAATTGTCCTGATCAGCAAATTCATCTTCGCGAAGTTGTACTCATAACCGAAATGCTCTACAACCGCCGCATGCTCCCGCAGGCGCTCGTCAAAGGCCCCTGCCATTTGCTCGTCGACCCTGGCCAGGTCAGCGCAGCAGATAAACAGCCCTAGCTTTTTCTGAAGCAAAACATCCAGGTTGCGAGCACAAAACCTGGCCACCTTAGGATGGATCCTGCCCGCGTAAATCGACCCGCCGACGACGATGCAATCGTAATCCTCTAGATTTGCCGTCTCGTCCTTCGCGAGGTTGAAAAGGACTGCTCCCTCCAGTCGATCCTGCAGCATCCTGGCACACTTCTCCGCGCATCCGTATTTACTCGCATAAACAATCAGCGTTGGCATACCATCAGCTCCTTACGGCTCTGTCCGAAATCCTTTTCCTGCCCGAGGCGACTTAACCAGGAAAATACTTCGCCTTGGGTCGTCTAAATACTCCCTGCCCGAGCCTTTCCTCTACATATTGGCGACATGGCAAGAACGCCTGCAACCAGCCCTACATCGAGGTTTCGGGGCCTTTTTCCTGGCCCTTGCTGTAAAATAAAAAACCCCCAAGGGCGAAGCAGCCCCTGGGGACATTTTCCTAGATGGCGGAAGGGGTGGGATTCGAACCCACGGGAGGTTGCCCTCCGACGGTTTTCAAGACCG
>JAAYLE010000188.1 GCA_012522085.1 Bacillota bacterium
CATAACAGGGAAAGATCGTGACTTTATCTACAGTCCGATAACCAGGAAACGAATTTCCACCAGATCTCGGGCTTGACCCGCCGCAGTTTCCCAGGTAACATCTCATGTGGTTTGGCCAATTCGAAGGATTGTGTGGTGGAACAATTGAGCAGGTTATATCCGCTAAGACCAAGATAAATGGGCTTGGTCATTTATTTTGTGCTGGATGAATGCCAAGATTTGTATATTGCGATAAAAGGTGGTACAATGCATGTTTTCTGTTGCCAGACAGCGGAATCAGCAGGGGGCCTCATTTCCCCATGAATCAGCTTATGGTTTTATGGTCGTTGACCAAGAAGGTCGAATCGAAGTTGCCAATGGAACGGCGATAACGATTGTGCAGATGTTCAGCGACCACAATCTGAACCAGGACAGCGTTCTGGGCGAGAAGCTGAGCGATATTATCGGCCCCAACTATGAGCACACACTAATAGGCTCTTGCGTGAACAACCAAGAGAGTCTGCATGGCAAATATCTGATTGGAAACCAATTATATCTAGTGATGATCGACAAGATCGAGGAAGATGATAGGCTACATTACGAAGCTTTCTATTTCCCGGTTCGCGAAGGTGAAGACCGTGGCAAAGGTGAGCCGGTGTTCCAGAACATGGCGTATGAAGCGGCCAAGGAAAAGGGCTACATGGACATAGACTGGATAAAGACCATATCAGATGAACATGCGAAGCAGTTGGTTGACTGCCTCAATAAACAGCAACATACGATTCACCATGGTCCCTATTGCCCGTTCCGTCGGGAGTGTGCGTTCAACGAAGTTTATGGTTGGATGGAGCTAGAACGCCGTTCCTACTATAGAATAAGTGTGAACATGGACGGTGTGATCCATTTGTTGGCTCTGAAAGGCAAAGAGGTTCCCCAAAGCGTATCGTCAAAAAAGATACCATGCACGGCCCAGGATATCAGTCTCGGCGGCGTCAAACTCCAATCCAGCTTGCGAATTCCTGTTGAGAGTACGCTCAAAATGGTCTTTGAGGCCTTTAGCTGCAGCGGCACCGTTCGTTGGATTGAAGAACAAGGAGATCAGTGGCTACATGGAGTACAGTTTGCCGATTTGAATGCCAGGCAACGCCGTGACATCATTAAGGTCATCAACGCAAACCGGGTTAGGCTGACACATCCCAAGTCGAATCACAAGTCAACCCATCCGCCGCAATCTGTCCCCCGATAGACACCATGGAACAGCTGTCCCAGATCTAGATGAAAGGTGGCTGGGAACGTCTCGTTCTCAATAATCCTCTTGTCATCAACTTGCAGCCACAAGCCAACCACCAGAAGATACATGTTTACCAGCGGGATACTTGCGCCCTCCGTCTCAGGCCTAGTTGCCCAGGTTAGCGGGGTGTGCGAACCTATACAGCTGTCTGAGTATGAACTCGACAATTGGAAACGAATTGACTTTAGACTGCCCCAATTCTCCCTATTGTGGTCGGGTAACGAACTAGCTGGAGGGGAGAATGATTAGCCAGGTTTGTCTTGGCTGTCAAGGCCAACGATGAGCCTGGACATCTATCGCTATCGTTTGTGATGGTATTAACTTAAGGACAAGGTGGTAGAGCGGATGTTACCTCTTGTAAGGCGACGACGTAGCCGTACAAGCTCCTTCCCCCATGAATCGGCTTATGGGTTCATGATGGTTGACGAAGATGGTGTGATCACAGCTGCCAATGAAATGGCCATAAGTATTGCGCAATTGTTCAACAAGCGCAAGCTAAGACGGAGGTCGGTTGTGGGCAAGAATTTGAGCGATGTCTTTGGCCCCAACTATCAGGATACACTTATAGGCGGCTGCGTGACGAACAAGGAGAGTGTCTACGGCAAGTATTTGATCGGAAGCCAATTATACCTGGTGGTCGTTGATAGAGTGGAGGAAGCCGATCAAGCGCATTACGAAGCTTTCTACTTCCCGATTCACGATGATTATAACCACCGCAGTGAACAGAAGTCTGTCTTTCAGAAGGCGGCGTACAAAGTTGCCGACGAGAAAGGGTACCTTGATATAGACTGGATAAAATCCATATCCGACGATCATGCAAAGCTGTTGATTGAATGCCTTAATGGACAGGAATGCGCAATTAGACCAGGTTGGTATTGCCCGTTCCGAAACGAGTGCGGCTTCAATGATGTCTACGGATGGATGCGTCTAGACCGCCGTTCATATTACCGAACAAGAGTAAACATGGACGGTGAGGCGTACTTTTTGACTCTAAAAGGCAAAGAGGTTCCCGAGCGTGTATCATCAAGAAAGGTGCTATGCACGGCACTAGATCTCAGTCTTCGCGGCGCCAGGCTCCGATCCAATTTGAGGTTTCCTGTCGGAAGTACTCTCAGCCTGGTCTTTGACTCTTTCACCTGTTGCTGCACCGTTAGGTGGAACAAAAAACAAGGGAATCAATGGCTGTTTGGTGTGCAATTCAATGAGCTGAACGCCGACCAACGCAGTGCCATCATTAAGACTATCAATGCGCGGCGGATTCAGCTAGTAATGTTAGCGTCTGGGCTATGTGAAACGTTTTTAGGCTAAATACGCCAGAATAAATGACACACCGGCACCCGAGGAACATCCATTTGGAAACGGGTGTTTTTTGTTGTTTATGGCAGGTAATTCCATTGGATGGATGAAGTGATTTTTTGGAGGGCCGGCCCCCGTGCGGGGTGTGATTTGGGGGCGGGAGAGCAAAAGCGTTCGCCACGCACCTCTCCTCGCCCATAACCAAACACAACCCCTCCTTAAGGAGGTGATTGCATGATCATCGTATTAAGGTCCAAGCCAGATGTCAATAGCTACTTGGAAGACTGTGCGAAAAGGCGGCTGAAGCTGCCGATGGTGTGTCCCAAGTGCTATGGCAAGACGCACCACCACGGCAATTATCACCGCAAAGTGTGGCTGGGCGGCCATGAAGTGATTCTGATCAAGGTCTTTCGGACCTACTGCCCGCGCTGCAAAGTCACCATCTCCCATCCACCGGCTTTTCTCCTAAAGGGCTACGTAACCGCAAAAGCGGTGATTGAACAGGTCATCCGTTGGTTTCGGGGCAACACGCCCATCAGGGCAATTGTGAGGATGCTTGGGGTATCCCGCCGGACAGTGCAAAGATACCTGAAGCGGTGTGATCAGTGGCTTGCCGCGGGTCTGATTGAGTTGTAGCAGCAGGTGGACTTGCTTTGGGAGGGGATGGCGGCGATTCCAGCCTAGGCTCAATAGCAAATTCCATCCCCCGTTTCCGGAGGGCTCTTCGGCACGCCCTTGGTTAACTGTCTGTCGAATTCCTTTCTGAGTAAACTGCCCTCAAAGACCTTATCCCACACGCTCTTAGACCATCCCAAAATGCCCTGCATTCGGTAGATTAGTCTTAAGAGAGGGGGCAAGCGGCATGGATCTAAGGGAAATTCCCGTCCAAGAACTAACGATCCACCCAAGCAAAGCGAACTGGATTAGGGCGAGTCACGTCAATCGGCTAGTCGATTCAATCGCTAGCGAAGGGCTTCTCGATCCACTTCTAGTCACCAGTAGTCCGGACGGGTATCTAGTACTATCCGGCGCCCATCGCCTGCATGCAGCCCGTCAATTAGGCTTGCCATGTGTTCCGTGCATCATCCTGGACCCCAAAAGCGGAGATGTGGAGGTCATTTTCGCCGTGGACACCCTGCAAAAGGCAGCTAATCCGCTGCAGGAAGGACAGCTGCTCAAATCACTGCTGGGCTTAGGCTACAGTCAGCAGATGCTTGCGGCCATGGTTCACAAGTCTCCCTCTTGGGTTCAACACCGTTTGGCGCTTGTTTCCAGCCTGGTGCCAGAGGTTCAGCAGCAAGTAGCTGAAGGAAGTCTGTCTGCCCGAAAGGCCCAAGACATTGCCCGTCTGCCGGCCCTAGTTCAAGCCCGGTTTGCATGGCAGGTGCAAAGCCAAAGTCTTTCGGCCAAGGAGGTGGATAAGCTTGTAGCATTGTACAATCGCCCTTCAACTAGTGAGGAATTGCGGCATTGCATCCTGACAACCCCCAAACTTGCTTTACAGGCGGCCGTCAGGGGTGCCGGCAGGAATCCAACAGTTAGGGCTGCATGCCATCAACTGGATGTTCTTAAGCAGCATCTGTTGGATGTAATCACCTATCTTGAGGGGAAGGAGCTTGGGGAAGGTGGACACAAAGAAATCCGAGTTCGATTGGAAGAATGTGAAACCATGTTTGGACAACTCGAATCCCTCTTTCCAGCAGCGAGAAGAAGAAGCCCTAAAGAAGTACCGCCTGATCCTGCCCATCCTAGAGGGACAAGCCTCCATTGCCGAGTACTGCCAGAAGGAAAACTTGTCCAGGACAACAATCTATCGGTACCTGAAGAAGTTCAAAGCACAAGGCCTGAGAGGGCTCCTTCGCAAGCAACGGGCGGATGCCGGGCGGAGCAGGACTTTGACAGAGGAACAGATCGAGTTGTTGTTGGCTGCTAAACACGAGAACTACAAACGCAGTGCTGAGGTCTTAAGCAAGATCCTGCAATTTAATGGAGTGCGCAGACCTCCCCATCTCAGCAGCATCCAAAGGGTTTTGCGGCAGCACAACATGGGCAGGGGGTATCGCCAGGTCAAGCCCAAGGTCCTATTGCCAATGGACATTCGTGGGCCGATGGAGGTCTGGATGGGCGACTTTTCCCCAGGGATTTACCTGCCCCACCCCCAAAGTCCAAACAAAAAGGCGCGGACCCATCTTTGCCTATGGCTTGATGCCGGGGGCGACATGGTCGTAGGCGGCAGCTACTATTGGCAAGCCAATCAGTTCAATGGGCTGTGTACACTCAAGGATGCCCTGATCCGGTTTGGCCTTCCTTTGAAGCTCTACATCGACAATGGCGAGCTTGCCGGAGGTCAAGTCGAAAGAGTAGCCGCCTACCTAAAGATTATGTTTATCCGGGGGACTCCTTACCACAAAGAGGGACGAGCCCATGTCGAGAGGATGTTTCGCACCGTGCAAGAGGCCTTTGAATCGGAGCTTAGGGTCTACCCCGTCACCACGCTGGCCGAACTCAACCGGTTGTTTGGGGCCTGGTTGGAGCGCTTTTGGTTCGAACGCAAGGTCAAAGGCGGCATGTCTATCCTGCAGCATTATCTTACCCATATGCCAGTGGTGCGATCTTTATCCCGGGATGATTACTCCCTGTTTCTCTTCGAAGAAAAGCGCAGGATAAAGAGTAATTGTCTAGTCAGCGTTGCGGGCGTATCTTTTTGGGCCAGCCCGGCCCTTGCCGGCAAGATGGTGTCTGTTCGCTTCAACCCCAACAGTCTTGACTACATTGAGATCTGGCTTAATGGACGCAAGTACGAGACAGCCTATCCCTTTAATCCTGACAGTGTTGCCTACCGGCTATGCCGTCAAATGAGCTATCAGCAAAGAACACAAGAACCCACCGAACCGGTCTGCAACTTCCTTCAGGAACTGGCTGATGGGTATCAGCTGCCAGCCCAGCCGGATGCCGATTTATTTATCATCGTCTTAGAAAAGGTTTTAGCCCGGGCCTTAGACCTGGTCCAGCTCAATCTCGCCCGACAATTCTGGCAGGACAATGGTCCATTTGACCTGAGCGAAGTCGAGGCAAAGCTTAAGACCTTCGTTGATCGGAAAGGCCATGGGCTGCACATTCATTACTACCTACAGGCACTGGTAAAATTGCCACGTGGCAATCAAAGCGCCTGGTTGCCACGTGGCAAGGAGGGTGAAAACAGTGATTAGCTATTTCCGGCTGCAAGGCTACCCGTTCATGAAGAACATCCCCGTGACCAAGCTTCGACTGTCTGGTTCGCAGATGGAGGGGCTGATGATGATGGAGCGAGTCCTGGTAAGCAAGGAAATTGGTCTTCTTATTGGGGAGTCGGGCACCGGCAAGTCTCTCATCCTCGAATCACTCGCCAAAAAACTTCCACAAAACGTGTATAGAATCCTACACTTGCCGGACCCTCAGGGCAGTGCCCGCTACATCTGGCGCCATCTAGTCAGGCAGTTAGGCATCGACCGACCCGGCCCCGATGCCTTTCGGGAGCTTCACCGGCAATTGATTCTTTTCCATCAGGAAGCCGGCCGTCAACCGGTTCTACTCATCGATGAGGCACATCACTTAAGACCGGAGGCTATTGAACAGCTTCGTTTGCTAACTAACACTACCCTGGACAACCTTTGTCCCCTCATCTTGATCATGGCCGGGCAACCAGAACTATCTGGGCATCTGCAAAACCCATCTTACGAGGCCTTCAATCAAAGGGTAGGCAGCCGCTACCGACTCCTGCCGATGAGCGAGCAGGAAACTCACGCGTACATCGATCATCATCTGCAATTGGTTGGGGCCCAGGAGACCATTTTTACTGATGAGGCCAAACAGGCTGTCTTTAACTGCACCCGCGGCATCCCCCGCCGGGTGAACCAGCTATGTCTAGCAGCCATGAACTGTGCCTGTCTTAGGGGTTTAACGACTATCGGCCCCGACCTGGTTAACCAAGGCATCGAGGAGTTGATTGAGGTTTAGCTGCCAACGGAAGGGGCCTCCCCCGGGGGCCTCTTCCCAGACTCCCTCCTGTCCCCGGTGCGTGTACCGGGGCTGCCTCAACTTTCCACCTTCTACCTACCATTACCTGTAGTTGCACTATGTCATCTATGTATCTTTTAATGTGCATTCTCCCATCCCAAATACCGTGGATGCTAACACTAGTAAGGTCTAAGCGCCTCTGTCAATTGGGTTAGAGTGAGCAACTTCGGTGCCAGAAGAGTCTTCTCAAGTACCGGAGAGAGGGGTTCAGATGGGCGATGACGCCTCCCTCCCACTCCCACCAGTGGACAAAATGGTGTATGTTGCCGGTGTGGGTGAGCATTAGGGCCGCCAGCTCGAGCACCCAGCGAACACGGGAAAAGGGTGGGAAGAGATTAGTCCAGCTCAAGGCTTAAAAGACCCCATCAAAGCAGGAGTTGCAAAGGGCGAGTCGAACAAAATAGACGAGGCGCGAAGATTCAGAGAAGTTCTCGCCTGATTTGCGAACCCCAAGCGCACATGATTTTCCTGGGAGGTTCGCAACCAGCATCAATAAGGCCTTTAGGTGGGTTTTGGGAAAATATGGGTGGGATTTTGAGGCCTCGATTTAGGGGGTTCTCGATTTCCGGGTCCTGGATGCCGATGAATTCCTGGTTTCAGACCCCTACTGTCGCTCCCCACGCGGGAGCGTGGATTGAAACGCCCCTCTCCGGCCTCCCATTCCCGATAGAGCCTGTCGCTCCCCACGCGGGAGCGTGGATTGAAACGACGGAATTGTTGGCCTGTCACCTTTGGAACGGCGTCGCTCCCCACGCGGGAGCGTGGATTGAAACGGCGTTGTAC
>JAAYLE010000189.1 GCA_012522085.1 Bacillota bacterium
CCCTGCCCCCTGTTATCTGAAGTCGATGATAACTCCAATATAACAGGGTAGTATGGTCGGTCAAAGTGGATCACTTTTATGGTAGCGTTTTGCTCCAAAGTGGATCACTTTTATCTTAGCGAATCCATTTAGGTCTAGGGAAGTGATGGCAGGATGGAAGACCAATTGGACCTTGCTCCATCACCAGCATACATACACCCAGCTTCTTCGGAAGCCGGGTGTATGATTGTCTTGCACAAGTCTATTGGTTGTTCGGACGGACAATAGCTTGATGCCCCTACTCTAACTCCCCAATCTTGATAGGCATTTTGAACTGACGAAGGAGCTCTTGTACCTGGCTGATGTCTACATTGCGAACCGAGCTATTCGTCAAGGCAGCCACTGCCGCAGCAAAGCCTGCAGCCTGACCCGTCGTAAAGCAAGCCGGCATGTTTCGAGTCCGCCCATGAGCTCCGTGATCTGCAGATATGGAACGCCCAGAAAGAAGGAGTCCTTCTACCCCTTTCGGGATGAGACACCGATAAGGTATTTCATAGGGTCGGCCCACCTCGAAGCGCACATCTGTCCCGTGATGAACATCGATCGCACTATTATCCACACCGACCGAATCAGCAAACACAGCACCGCTTTCCACATCTTGCCCGCTGAGGGTATACTCTCCGTGAATGTGCCTGGTTTCCCTCACGCCCAAGAAAGGCGGGATCCCGCTTATGTAGGCATTGGCAAACCCTGGAACATCCTCCTTCAGAAAGCGTGCGTATACTGGAATTTGGCT
Source organism: Bacillota bacterium (assembly GCA_012522085.1). GTDB lineage: Bacteria > Bacillota > Limnochordia > JAAZLZ01 > JAAZLZ01 > JAAZLZ01. Next base: position 776 of record JAAYLE010000189.1, read on the forward strand.
ATAGCACTCTAGGATTGAAGCGCTGATGCCTTGGGGAGACAACGGATCCGTCCCTACTACCCGAGTTGCATTCACGAAAATTTCATCTGGGCCGTATCCGTTTTTCAGATGGATGCTCTCTCTTTGCAGTCTAATCCCAGTTCTATCTTGAAACTTACGCAACATGCGAGTGAATCCGCCCAGCCAGATCCCATAAGCCAGGCCCCCGGAAGCCACATACCTCTCCGACAACTCTTGGGGATTCTCCTTAGCCCATTGGGCCAGAGCCGCAATATCGACTTGCCCCATCTTGAAGAACATGGATACTGGTTGCATAACGCCTTCATCGGAGCCAATTGTGTAGGGAACTCCAGCCATTGCGGCAACATCCCCATCAGCAGTAGCATCTACCACCACCTTGGCAATAAGGGCCTGTCTTCCCCCTTTACTTTCCAGGATGAGCCCCTGTACAACACCCCCTTCCATGATTGGAGCAGCAACCCACGTTTCGAAAAGAATGGTGACCCCGGCTTCTTGGCATGCCTTGGCCAATACTATCTTCATTAATTCTGGATCACAAGGAGAGGTAACCTCGACTTGCTCACCACTGAGGGTCTCCGCCATGTAATCCTCTCCGGCAGCCCGTTCCGCCCGGGCATAGTCCCAAATACCCTTAGGTAGACCCCCGATGAGCGGACCCGAGGGCTTAGTGTTAAGACCAATGGTAAGCAGCCCTCCTAAGCTGCCAAACCGTTCAACTAGCACCACGGAAGCACCCGCTTTAGCCGCAGCCAATGCCGCCATGACCCCTGCGGCACCCGCACCCGCAACAGCCACATCAACATCCATTATCACGGGTATCTTGCGGGAAGGTTCCGTTACATACTTAGTCTCCTGCATCAAACGAACCCCCTTCTCCAAGTTTAAATGAACCCAAAGGCCCTAGGAATGAAGAGCACCAGACTGGGCCACAAAACTATGATGGCGACCCCTATTACCATGATGAGGATGAAAGGCAAGAGACCTCTTAATACCTCATCGATACCCATTTCAGCTATAGAGCAGCCGATAAACAGACACAAACCCACGGGAGGAGTAATATGGCCCATAGCCAAGGACGTGGTAGTAACCATCCCAAAATGTAGCGGATGTATGCCAAACTGAGTGCTAATAGGAAATAGGATGGGTATGGTCATGGTCATCACCGCGGTCGGATTCATCATTGTCCCAAGAAAGATGTTTATCGCAGCAGCGACAAAGAGAAAGACAGTTGGGCTATCAACTCGTGCCATGAGGAATCTTGCGAAGTGATAAGGCACTCGAGTAAAGGTGATGTATCGGGAAAAAACGGCGGCGAGCGCAAAGAGAAAGCCGACAACCCCTGTTGTTGAGGCAGTGCTTAGAAGAATCTTGTTAAAATCTACCCGTCCTAATTCCCCGTAGAATACCAATAAGAGGAAAGAGAAGACCACCGCAAAGGACGCGGCCTCAGTCGGAGAAAAAACGCCGCCAACTATGCCCACTATTATGCCTAGGGGCATCATGAGTACCGGAAAACTACGCAGAAGGACCTTGCCTTTCTGTGCCCAGCTCATCTCTTCAGACAACGGATATTTCCGCACAATAGCGAAGTAGAGGGAGACAAGAATCATTAAGCCGGCAAAGAGAGCGCCTGGGATGTAACCTGCTGCAAAAAGCGCCGCGACAGAGGTCTGGGTTAGCCATCCATAGACAATCATAATAATACTTGGGGGAACAATAGGGCCCAGGGTAGATGAGGTAACTGTCACAGCAACAGTGAAATCCTTGTCGTAACCGGCCTTAACCATGCTGGGGATCAAGACACTACCCACACTAGCCGTGTCTGCTGTGGCCGAACCGGAAATGCCCCCAAAGAGGAAACTAGCTAAGACGTTTACAATGGCCAAACCGCCTCGCACCCTGCCAACGATGGCATTAGCCGCATCAATCAAGTAGTCACTCAGATGGCTATGACTGAGAAGATTGCCAGCTAACGTGAACAAGGGAATGGCTATCAATCCAACAGAATCAGCAAGAGTACTGCAGGCCACCTGGGCTATGCTGCTGACTGTCATTCGACTCGAGGTAGTTAGGATGACAATCATGGTGGATATGCCTACAGCGAAGGGAATCTTCATGCCAAGGGCGATCAAGCCGATTAAGAGCAATAGAAGAATCAGTGTTTGGATCATATGCTATTCCCTCCAGACTCATCCTGCATAGAACAATCTCCAAACCTATGTCTCCGTTTCTTAACCAAACGAAGCATATCATGGATTAGAACACCGGCTAGAATCAACATGCTCACAGGAAAGCTCGCATACACATAGCTCCACCGGAGAGGCAAGATGGACATTGTCTGAGTGTGGGCTGTACGAAGTGCACTGATCGATCCAACAGAGACGATAACCAGGAACAGGATCATTATCGAATCTAGTATTATTGCCAAGACTTCTTGCGCACTCCCCGAAAAACGGTGGACGAAAGCGTCAAAACTCGGAATAGCATTATCCTTGACCGCAATAATTAACCCATAAAAACCTAGCCAAGTAAAAAGCAATCGGGAAAGCTCATTAGCCCAACGCCACGGGGCATTGAAGACGAAACGAACGAAAATTTGACCGGACACCACCACAGTCAAGGCAATCAAGAGCACTTTAGCAGTAAAATCCACCGCCCGGAAAATCACTTGCATAGGTCTCACCGTCGGACACCTCCTAAGCAGGGGGGTAGGGAAATCCTACCCCCGTCAATTACTGATAACTCTCTATTATCGCCAGATATTCTTGTCCTGTTCGACGGAAAAGATCATCGTTGACGCCAGCTTTGGCTACCGCAGCTTGCCATTCGTTCAGGTCCGGAATATCCTCAGGCCCATAGATCACGGCTCCGTTCTCTTCCATCTCCGCAAAAACCTCATACTCCCATGTCTGATACAGCTCCCGCACCAATTCCACGCTTTCCTGGCAAGCAATATCAACTGCTTCCCTAATGTCCGCTGGCCACGAATTGTAAGCCTTGGCATTAATGATCATCGTAATTGGAGCATACATGTACGAAATAGCTGAGAAGTGCTTGGCCACTTCATACATACGGTTGGAAAAATAGGCTGTGGCTGAGCCTTCCGCCGCATGAACGAGTCCAGTCTGTAAGCCAGTATACACTTCACCCCAGGGCAGAGGCGTTGGGACTGCCCCAAGGGCTTGCCAAGCATCCATGATCACAGGTACTTCCATAGTTCGAACTCGAACTCCACTCAGGTCGGTCAAAGACTTTATGGGGTCGGTGCTGTACAGGTGCCGAGCAAAGGCCCAGGTGCCTTTGTATACATGCCCCGCCTTGGTGAAATCGTCCTTTGTTAGGTCCTGGAATTCGGAGGAATCAGCAACACGATGGAGGTGCTCCGTATCGGAGAACAGGTATGGAGCCTGAAACACTTCATGTCCTGGGACTACCGCTGCAATAAGAGAGTCGGTCACACGAGCTATGTCAATATCCCCTGATTGGACCTGTTCCAACAGATCCCGGTCACCGCCAGGGGCAAGAATACCATCGGCGAAATAATCGGTAGTAGCTCGTCCATTGGTCAGTTCCTCCAGCCTTCGATGGAAGTATCGAAACATTACGTCTTCAGGATGGGGAGCGGGATGAAGCGTAGCGGTCACCAACACATACTCAGCATTCGGAGAAGGCTCCACTCGCTCGGGGACAACCCCCCAGACATTTGGATCGGGTTCCAGAGCTGAAGCAAATACATTAAGTCCAACAAGCAACAACCCCATCAGCACCACTGCTACGAAGCCAAACCTCTTGTACACTCTTAACAGCTCCTTTCCTAATGATTTGACTGTACCTCCCAGAAGCAATTCTCGCGATATCACTCCTCTCCACTTGTCCCTCCAGTCCATTCTTCAATACACGGTAGGAGTTTTTGTTCAGCAAGCATCACATGCGTCCTCATAGCTTCCTGGAGAGCAACCACATCCCTGTTGACCACTGCGTCATAGATGCGCAGATGCTCGTCATGGGTTCTCCTGCCTGTATGGGGCACAAAACGCGTATAGGTGATTCGATACCGATGTAGGGCATCATAAGTTCGTTCTAGCAGTTCACCCAACAGTCTCGATTCGGCCATTCCGATTAATTCCATGTGAAACTGATGGTTTGACTTTACCAGTTCTCGAAAGGCTCTCTCACCACTAGGGCTCTCGTCGTTCTCAATTTCATCCAGTAGTTTAGCTGCCCAATCAAGATACCGCCTCAGTACCTGAACATGCTCCGGACTAGCACTCTCGATAATTCTCGGGGCAAGGAGCTGTTCCAACGCATTTCGTAATGCATACAACTCCTTTGCTTCCGGCACACTCAGAGCTGATACAAAAGCACCCCTATTCGGGATGAGCTCAACCAGAGAATCAGCTGCCAGGCGATTCAACGCTTCCCGGACTGCAGTCCTACTGGCTCCTAACCACGAAACCAGCTCGCTCTGCACCAACTGCTTGCCTGGTGGAAACTGACCATAGATAATCGCTTGCTTTATCTCTTCAAATACTGTGTCGACCACAGTTGGTTTCACTCTCAATGTATCATTAACCCCCAATCCAGGGTTTGTTTTGTATGACAATTTCATCTTACGATATTGTCTGCCTAAAGTCCTTCCGATAAAAGGAAAATCAGGTGAAATTACTGAAGCCTACTGGTGAATTAGATGAAGGGGAAGTCTCCATGAAACTACCTGAGGAGCTTTCCAGCGAAGTCTGTAACGGCGATCTACGAGGTGAAACGTCCTTTTCCTGAGTAGCTGGCAAAGCATCGTCTCGTAATCAGCTTGACCGAATCGATGCCATAACATAGTGCTTTCCAACAGGACACCAATCATGGCAGGATTGTAGTCCAATCAGATTGGGCCGTTAAGGGGGAAATCAACCCTTCTTCCAGGACCGCCAAGGGGTCGGTGTAGAGAATGACCCTCGTTCCCCTGGGAACGTCGGCTCCTTCGGCGGGCACTTGGGCAAGCACTTGGTCCCCTCCCCCCATAACGGAGGTGAGAAGACCCATCTGGGTCAGGATCCTTTGGGCCTCGTCAACGGAATAGCCGCGTAAGGAGGGCAGGCGGACCTCAACTGCCTGTTGGCCGGAAG
>JAAYLE010000190.1 GCA_012522085.1 Bacillota bacterium
AGACCGCTTATTGTACACAAGCTTCTACCAATTCTTTACCTATTCCTCCAAGAAATGGCAATTCCTCATCGGCTCACTGCTTCGCGGCCCCCATGATCCCAGCAGCCCACACGGCGAATCTCCAAAACACAAAGTCGGTTAGTGAGCTAGCCTTGGTCAAGTCCCAAGAGTGGCGTAAATCCTCCTCCTGGTTGATGTTGGGGAATCACTCTCTCCCGCCGTCGCACCTCCCGATTTAAGCGTTCCAGCCCATTGGTGCTGCGCAGTCTGCGCCGTCTTCATGTCCGGCGCGTCGAACATGAGCCGCAGCTGCGACTTCAATGCGGCCCGATGCCGTTTTGGACAGGCATCCAAGATGTCGCGGATGAAGTGCACCTGGCAGCGCTGCCACGAAACACCTTTAGAGTTTATCTTTTTCTTGGACATGCGGGTAACACCACAGACAACAGCAGTACCATAGAAAACACGAATACCGCACCTGCAAGCCACACAGACAGTACTGGAAACACCGAAGATACAACTAAGTATTCCTGGCAAGCGCACCAGATTAGAATTCCGAGCAGAATAGATGCTGCACTAACTCGAAGCAGTCTGAACCCCATTCGCTTTTGCTGATAAAAGGTCGAGACCATCCTCAATATCACCAGTAGGCTTGCCGAGACCAGTATGCCAATCACGACGCAAAGTCCATAATGTCCCCAGATAATCCTTCCCATGCCGACAGAAGGGAACCCTCGCCACTGCGCCCAGTCACTCAAAACATAGGCGATGAACGGCCAGCTTCGTTGGCTGTTTGTGAGAATCACGATGGCGTCGCCTGTCTCCGGCACAGCCTGCAAATGAGTCATTATGCCATTGCCTTGTCCGCCATGGGAAACTGAGAGCGCGCCGTTTGGCAGTCTTTCGATATAGTGGCCAAACCCATACGCCTCAAATATCAAACCGTAAATGCCGATTTTCTGGGTTTCAGGCTGATACATCCGATTAATGCTCTCGACTCTTAGAACAGGGTTTTCCTGCATCCCCGCCGCCGCAAACCGGGCAATATCGCGAGCTGTGGCAAACAAACCGCCCGAAGCTTTTGAGGGATAGAGATAGACTGGAACCGGCTCCCCTCTAAGGTTATACCCCATGGGTGGATAAGGCTTCGCCGTCGTGTCTATGTCAAAGAAGGCGCTTTTCATGCCCAGCGGTAGCAAAACCTCCGTGCGCATATATTCCGAAAAGCCTTGCCCCGTGATGTCCTCGATTAATATTTCCAATAGATTATAGCCTGTGTTAGAGTATGAAAACCCCATTCCCGGTTCGCGCGTCAGCACTGCTTCCCCCGTCATCACATCCCGGCTAGGGGGCATCTCCTCGCCGGGGGAATAGGTGTTGGTGAAATCCCCCAATGGCATCCCCGAGGTGTGACTCAAAAGCTGCCGTGTTGTAATCTTCTCTGTCGGATAGTCAGTCAACGGAAACTGCCAGCTTCTTAGATACTGCGACACCGGAGTGTCCAAGTCGATCAAGCTCTTTTCCACAAGTCGCATGACGCCCCATGCTGTAACGGATTTTGTGATGGATTGAACACTCATGGGGGTATCGGTTGTCAACGCCCTGCCGCTATCCACATCCGCATAACCATAGCCCTCAGTCCATGCGATTTCGCCATCCTTTACAAGTGCGATGTTGCAGCCCGGAATACTATACTGCTTCATCAGAGCGGGAATGCGCTCATCCATATGTGCCTTAAATTCGTCAATCGGTGCTTCTGCCTGCACATTCTTCTTGATTAGCAGACTGCCGGAAAGAAGCGCCACGAGTGTACTAATAAGTAACAATAAAGCGCTTGCGACTATAAGCGGAATCATTGTCCATTGATTCGCGGTTCGCAAACTATTACCCTCCCAGCCTTCCGACTAAATAGCTGCTGGCATGAATCAGTATCCACGGCCACAACAACTCCTGTACGATAATATCGGTAAGGACGATGGCTGTGACAGGCTTTTTTACTATGCCGAGCAAGCATCGCGCACGATCAACATTTGTTGGGCATCTTCAATCGAGATTTCCATCTCTGCATTGTCAGCAGTTGCATCGCTACCGTTAAATACACGGAAGTTTAGGCAACTTGTCTCCTCCACCGCCTTAGGATACTCAGTGATGTCTCGATAGTATTCTCTGTTTCTTTTGCCCAGCATGTCTAAACCATCTCCTGGGAAGAATAGCGTTCTTCTTGTCGTTTGTTCATAGTCCGGTATTTCGGTATCATCGGTACATCAAGATTCTTGGTTTGTAGGTCCACGTGTGTCCCTCGGACGACACTCTTGCCACGTTGTACAACTCTACATCTAAAAGTGGAATAGTCCTGCCCATCTCCACAATATCATCCGGAAGCAACATCTGTTGAACTATCCCGCCGAACATACGCTGTGTCCTTTTTCAATCTACCGTAGTCCTTGGTCAGGTGAACGGATACGGCCTTTAGCTTATTTAGTTTATTGGAGTCTTTGTCTAGGAGCACACGGTAATTCCAATAAAGGCGAGCAGTCTGGCCAGAATGTAGCAGTCTGACCGATTCTCCTATGGAGACATTTGCCGCGATAGAACATGTCGTTACTCCGCTCGCGTGCATGCGGCAGGATGGTTCGACTTGTTGACACCCACAGACAGGAAAGTTACAATGATTTGGGGCATATGATTACTATGACACCATCTGAGGAGTTGACCGAGTGGCAAGACCGCCCAAGATCCGACGGGTAGAGTTCCTTCCTGAAACGACCGTTTTCAAGCCGGCGGGTGTCCCTATTCGCGATCTCCAGGAGCAGGTCTTAGCCGTGGAAGAGCTCGAAGCCCTCCGTTTAAAGGATGTAGAGGGCCTTGAGCAGGAAGAATGTGCAAAACGCATGCACATTTCCCGACCAACCTTCCAACGGATTCTCACGTCAGCTAGGGAAAAGGTCGCCCGCGCCCTTGTCGAGGGCAACATGATCCGCGTCGAGGGCGGGCACTACCGTGTGGCCACGCGACAATTCCAGTGCGAAGCTTGCCTAGGTCAATTCGAAGTCCCCTATGGAGCAGGACGAGGGCGCGACATAAACTGCCCTCAATGCGGAGGGCGAGCTCATCGAGCCGGACGGGGTCATCGGCATGGACAACAATAATCCTCATCCAGGTTCCAAGAACCTGGACTTTTTTTGATCTGGTTGTTGACATATGCTCATAACCCGAGTATACTAGAAATGGGCTTACGACCATAAAGCCCGAACATAACAAAGGCAGGTGACCCACATGCCGCGAGGAGACAGAACCGGCCCGATGGGTTTTGGGCCAATGTCAGGGAGAGGAATGGGATTATGTGCCGGATATCCTGTGCCGGGCTACATGAACCCCTGGGGCCGACCTCGATTCTGGAGGCGCAGATGGTGGGTTCCATACTTCACCGCACCATATTACGCACCACCCCCGGTGCCAACTGTTCCATCAGCTCCGACACAAGCCCAAGAGGCGGCCTTTCTGCGGGGGCAGATCCAGTCCCTTACTGAACAACTAAAGTTCCTGGAATCCCGGCTGCAGGAGATCGAAAGCCAAGAGGAAAGCAAAGAGTAGTTGCCAAACGGCACGGCGGGGCTATCCTGAGATGGATGGCCCCGCCTTCTTTCGCGGAAGGACTCCCGCCCATACTTGCGGAATTTATGCGTATATATAAAATCGTCTTTGTTGTCCCAGCTTATTCTCACGGAGGGAGATGTCCTTATGGAGAAGAGAAAATGGATTACTGTGTTTGAGGCTCCCGAATACCGGAAGATAGGCGGTTTGGTCAAGCGTTTGGTCCACCCGATGACCACGGGTTCCAAGAATCTAGGGGTGTCCATCTGCATTCTCAACCCAGGAGAAGAGATCATCGTGCATCAACACGACTTTGAAGAAGCCTACTTCATCATCGAAGGCGAGGGCGTGATGACGCTGGAAGATGAGGAAATTAAGTTGGAAGAGTTCCTCTCGGTTTATATCCCCGCCAATGCCCGGCATGGGCAGAAGAATACTGGCAATCGGCCATTGCTCATCCTCTGCTCCCTTGCGCCGCCTCCGGATGTATGGTAGAGAGCCCGGGCCGTCCCAAGGGCGGCCCTTCCTTGTGCAGGAATTCCCCCCTCCGTGGCCGAAAAGACCTTGGAAAAGCATTTATGGGGGGAGCGCACGTTGCTCGTTCTTGTGTTGAACTCAGGTGGTTCGTCGATCAAGTATACCCTTTACGATATGCCAGAAGAGACAGTCGTTGCCCGGGGAAGCGTAGACGGCCTTGGACTTGCCCATTGCACTTTCACCCATATCAACCCCCAGGAGAAATTCCAGGAAAAGATGCCCATTGAAACCCACCTTGACGGTCTCAGGGTCATCCTGGCGCGGCTTCAGCAAGAGCTAGAGAGAACAGGCCAGCCCTTGTCGATTGCGGCCCACAAGCTCATTCACGGGGGCCCCCGCTTAGGGCCGGTGGAGTTGTTGACGGAGGAGGCCATTGACGAGGTTGCCGCCATGGCGACTGTAGCCTCAGTCCACAATCCTCCCGCTTTGCAGGGAATCGACGCCCTCAGTCAACTAGCCCCCGATGTCTGCCAGATAGGGGTCTTTGAGACGGGATTTTACACAACAATTCCCGCTTATGCTGCGGTTTACGGGCTGCCCTGGGCTTTGGCCGAAAAATATGGGCTTCGAAAGTATGGGTTCCATGGAGCATCCCACCGGTTCATCTCCCAAAGGGTCGGTGAATTTCTTGGGGAGCCCGTCTCCAAGCTGATTTCATGCCATCTTGGCAGCGGCACTAGCGTGGCTGCCATCAAGAACGGCATGGCCATCGATATCAGCAGCGGCTACACCCCTCAGTCGGGCACCATGATGTCCACCAGGGCGGGAGACTTTGATCCTGAGGTATTGTATTTCCTCCTGGCAAAGGACATCTGCAGCCTGGAGGAGATTAGACGGATGCTGAACAAAGAATCGGGGCTGGCAGGCATTTCCGGCATTAAGGGAGGCGATCTGCGCGACATTGAAAAGGCCGCCGGCGAGGGAGATGAACGCGCCCGGCTGGCCCTTGATGCCTTCTGCTACAGCATCAAGAAATACATTGGCGCTTTCATGGTCCCCCTTGAGGGCCTTGATGTCCTAGTCTTCACGGGCGGAATCGGGGAAAACAGCCCCCTGGTGCGGCAGGCCGTTTGTCAAGGCCTTGACTGGCTGGGAGTTGAGTTGGACCCCGTCAAAAACGATGAATGCAGAGGCGATGCCTTGATCAGCACCCCATCCTCAAAGGTTCGGGTTGCAGTCCTCAAGACCAATGAGGAAATCGTCGTTGTCCGTCAGGCCTGGGAGTACTGGCAGTCCACCGTTGACAGCCGCTGGGGGTAGGTCTATAGTATAGTTAAGCATTTGCTTAATTGTTGTCCATAGGGGGAGTCGTCATGTCTGAGAAGGCCCGCCGGGACCTGTGTGATACCTACTGCCCCCATCAAGATAAGGTGGCCCGATACAAGGACCGAGTGTTGGAGGTTGCAGGCCTATCGGAGCTTTTTAGGGTCCTCGGCGATGAAACCAGGACTAAGATCTTGTATCTCCTCTCCGAGGAGGAATTTTGCGTCTGTGACTTGGCTACCATCCTCGACATGAGTTTGCCGGCCATATCCCACCATCTTCGCCTTCTGCGCACCATGCGGTTAGTCAAACACCGCCGGGAAGGACGAATGGTCTATTATTCCCTGGCCGACTCCCATATTCTCGAGCTGATTCGACAGGCCCAAGAACACTTCGAAGAGGAACGATAGCCAGGCTGCGAGGGTTGAAGCCTCGCAGCCTTATTGCCTCAACCGGTGGTGTGCAAAGCCCAAGGCATGCGTCAAGTGAAGGTTGCAGAGCCGAGGGCAAACCCATGAATTACAAGACATAAGAAGTTGGTCACCCAGGCTAAGGTTGTGAGTTCGGCTGGCAAGAGCATGACGATGCCCCAGGCGCCTTGATCGAAGCCTAACCGGCAAGCTGGCGTCTCCCCGTCTATTTGGCTCGACCCCATCTCCCTGTTCGATGAGTCCCGCTTGAATCCAAATTAAGGCGCACCCGCGAATATCTCAGCGAACAGCCTCCTAGCTTCGGCGTCAACGCGGCGCTGAAACTCCAGGTATCTGTTGAGGAAGCGGTGTCCCTCTTCCGTAAGGCGCGTACCTCCTCCGCTAACCCCGCCTACCTGGGTTTCAATTAAGGGAAACCCCAGCCTCTCCTCCGCCTCCCGGATCTTTCCCCAGGCAGCCCGATAAGACATGTTCAGGGACTCTGCCGCTTTGGAAATCGACTCATATTCCTCAATCCGCATGAGAAGTTTGGCCCGGCCGCTGCCCATCAGGGCCTTGCCATCCTGGGTGAGCCAGACTTTGCAGTGCATCTTCAACTCCTGTCAGTCTCCCTTCCTATGGCCCAGCATATCAACATCCACGCCTTCCAAAGCCAAGAGTCTCCTCTTTAGTTCAAGTCCTCCCCCAAACCCTGTCAAGCTGCCACTCGCCCCCACCACCCGATGGCAGGGAACTATCAGGGGCAGTGGATTTTGCGCCATCACCCGCCCTACAGCCCGGCAAGCACGGGGACTGCCTACCAGCCGTGCCAGCTGCCCGTAGGACCGCACCTCGCCATAGGGTATGTCTCGACAAGCCGCGAGCACCTCGCGGGCAAAGGAAGATAACCCTCTTAAGTCGAGGGGACAGTCCGCGAAGGAGACTGCCTCTCCATCTAAGTAGGAATGAAGCCGTTGGATTAAGTCCTGTGCGAGATCTACAGCAACCCCCTGCTCTTCCGTCGGGTTTTCCTGGAATGTGGGCAAGGTTATCCGGGCCGCCCCCTCGGAAGTGCAGCTAACTGAAAACCACCCCCACATAGGATGAAAACTGACGAGAGTTGACACTCACAATCCCTCCCCGTATTCTGTTCGGCAAGAATAACGGCATACCTTTCAAAATGAGAGGGGCGGAGCATCCTCCGCCCCGCCCCTATGCTGAAAGGGAACTTTTTCGATTTCTAAGGTAGGAGAAGAGAGGATAGCCCCACATGAGCAAAGCCCCCAAACAGAGGACTGCACTCACCGGGCGAGTGAAAAACTCCCAGAGGCTCCAGTTGGTCTTGATGACGCTGACCATGAAATTCTGCTCAACGATGGGCCCCAGGACGATGCCGAGGACTACCGGTGCAACTGGAACGCCATTGGCCTCCAGGAAGAAGCCAAGAATCCCCATGACCAACATGACCCCTACATCGAACAGGCTGTTGTTGATGGCAAAGGAGCCGACGATGCTAAAGAGCAAAATCATCGGCAGCAGGTAGTTTTTCGACACCCGCAGGAGCATGCCGCTAGAGCGGATGGCCAAGTAGCCTAATGGCACGAGGAGGATATTGGCCAGGAGGAAGGTTACATACACAGCATAAAGCAAGACCGGCTGCTGTTCAAAAATCATCGGTCCCGGCCTTAGCCCCTTCATCATGAGAACCCCAATCAGAATGGCAGTGATGGAGTCCCCCGGAATGCCAAAGACCAATGCGGGCACCCAAGCGCCTCCCAAAGCAGCGTTGTTCGCGCTGGTCGAGCCAACCACAGGTTCGATGTGACCTTGCCCGAACTTGTCTCCCTCTGGCGAGGTATTCTTCGTCACCGCGTACGCGATCCAGGCGGCGATGTCCGCCCCGGCGCCGGGCAGAATACCGATGACAACGCCGATAATGCTGGAGCGCAAGATTCCTAGCTTGTAGCGGCGAACGATGGTGGCGATGCCCGCGAAGATGCGCCTTGGAGCCTCGGATGTGGCCACCTGCAGCTCCTCGGAGTGCAGGACGTTGCGAAGAACCTCCGAGACGCCAAAAAGCCCAATCATGGAGGGAATGAAGTTGATGCCCCCGGTGAGCTCCACATTGCCGAAGGTGAACCGTGGATAGCCCAGGGTGATGTCAATCCCCACCGTCGATATCAACAAACCGAGCATCAGGGCAATAGCTCCTTTGACCATGGAGCCTGAGGAGACAACTACCGCTGAGCTAAGGCCGAGGACCGCCAGCCAGAAGTACTCGAAGGAAGTAAAGCTCATGGCAAATTCGGCCAAGAGAGGAGCCGCCACCATCAAGCATATTGCCCCCAAGACTCCTCCAATGGCTGAACAGGTGACCCCTACCCCCAGTACTTGCCCAGCCTTTCCCTGTTTCGTCAGGGCATAGCTGTCATCTGTATAGGCCGCCGATGACGGGGTGCCCGGCATCCTCACTAGGGCTGCGGGAATGTCCCCGGCGAAGATGGCCATGGCCTCCATGGCCACAATCGCCGCCATTGCCGGCAGCGGCTCCATGAAGAAGGTAAATGGCACGAGCAAAGCCGCCGCCATTGTGGCCGTCAGTCCAGGAATGGCGCCGACGAACAAACCGTAGATGCTCGCCACCAGGATTGTCAGCAGGGTGCGGGGCTCTGTCACTAGATAGATCGCTTCCACCAGGGATTCATACATCAATACCCCATCACCCCCAACGGCAGAGGGACTAACAAGACCTGACTAAAAAGCCAGTATACAAACAGAGCGACGGCGACGCTGGCTACGAACCCTTTCAACCGGGCAGCACCCAGCCTCAGCATCAGCGCCCAGC
>JAAYLE010000026.1 GCA_012522085.1 Bacillota bacterium
GATGAGGCCCAAGCGATGAAGAATTACACGACGACGCGGGCCAGGGTGTGCAAGGCTATGAAAGCAGAAATGCGCTTGGCAGTCACTGGTACCCCGGTCGAGAACAACCTAGGCGAGCTTTGGTCGATAGTCGATTACAGCCAGCCGGGGTTCTTGGGTAGCTATCGGGAGTTCCGGCATGCGTTTGAGCTACCTTTGGAACGAGCCCTCGACCTGAAAAAGAGGCAAGAGGTGGAGAACAGACTTCGCACTCTCCTCAAGCCCATTTATCTTCGCCGCACCAAGGCGGAAATCGGCAAAGAGCTGCCGCCGAAAAGAGTCGTTATGGAGCCGGTGCCCCTTGGCCCGGAGCAGAAAAGGTTATACCTCGATGTCATCGTGGACCTGATGTCGCGAACGGAGAAAGAGCGAGGAGAAGCCTTAACCGCGATACACAGGCTCATTGCTATTTGCGCCCATCCGGCGCTGCAAATGGATAATTGGAGGGACCTGAGTCCGGAACAGTTGCTCTCGATGTGTCCCAAATTAAGAAAGACCATTGACATCCTTCGACAGGTGGAAGCTAAAGGTGAGAAGGCTTTGGTTTTCACATACCTGCGGAAGATGCAAATTCTGTTGAAGATGGTCGTGTCTGATCAGTTTGGGTTTTCTCCTCATATAATCAACGGGGACAGCAAGAACCGCTACGACATAGTCGAGAAATTCAATCGGACGCCGGGATTCGATGTGTTGATCGTGTCGCCCAGGGCTGCCGGGGTGGGTCTGACGATTACCGGAGCTAATCACGTGATCCATTACACTCGCTGGTGGAACCCGGCCGTGGAGCAGCAAGCTACAGATCGGGTGCATCGTTTTGGCCAAGAAAAAGATGTGTACGTTTACATCCCGATTGTCACAGACGAGGACTCTGTGGGGAGAACGGTGGAGGAAGTCCTCGATTCGCTCTTGCGAAAGAAAGAAGAGCGTGCCAAGAGCGTCATTGTCCCCAGCGGGGGCATGGACGTTACCATAGAGGACTGGCTCGCTGCCCTCGGCATCGAATCCACAGCGGTGTAGATGGATAGTTATGTCCTGTACGGAGGATATTTACCTCTCTAAGGAATTCCTGAAGGATTGTACCCGGGATTGAACGAAAACAGGGTCAGTGCAGTTCCCATTACCATGCTTGAAGGTGGTCTCAGCCATGACCAGGAAGGAGATTCTCGAGCGATTCAGGAGCCTTACCACCTGGAGCCGCAGGGGGGAGCGCGCTCCCCACAAACCTCTATTGGTCTTATATGCTTTAGGTAGACTTGCACAAGGAGAGCGATGGTTGAATTATGGAGACGTTGAAGGCGACCTGGCTCGCCTCTTGGCAGAGTTTGGCCCGCCCCGCAAGGCGCACCGCCCGCAATTCCCTTTTGTCCGTTTGGTCAACGATGGTGTTTGGGAGCTGAATAAAGATGATATAGACACTAAGAGAGACTATTCATCTGGTTTTCTCAAAGAACAAAAGGTCGCCGGCAGTCTCACTGAAGATGTTATCGAGGCTTTGCGCAATGACCCCGAACTCGTTCAGGAAATCGCCGGGGGATTGCTTGAAGAGAGTTTCCCCGAAACGATGCATGAAGATATCTTGCAGGCTGTAGGCCTTGACTCCGAATATGTAAGGGTTCTCGACTCTGAATATGTAATCAGTAAGCGTCTGAAGCGTAACCCGGAGTTTCGACGCATGGTACTGAAGATTTACGACTACAAGTGTGCAGTCTGCGGCTTCGACATCAAATTAGGGTCGATGCCCGTTGCCCTTGAGGCAGCCCACATTAAGTGGCACCAAGCCGGAGGGCCCGACATCGAGGAAAATGGCATTGCCATGTGCACCATGCATCATAAGCTTTTTGATAGGGGCGCCTTCACCTTCGACAGGTCCCTGACCCTCCTAGTTTCAGACTCGGTTACCGGTACCGTGGGAGTGGATGAGTGGCTTCTCCGGTACCGGGGTAAGAAACTGATAACACCTGACATTCCAGTCTATCGTCCTGCCAGGGTATTCCTCGACTGGCATTTCCGAGAGGTCTACCGAGGCTCTGTCAGTTACTGATCGCGGAGCCCTGTGACATTCTTCAGTTGCCCCATCCAACGCCTAGGGGTCTAGCTCATATCCAAGACCCGCCGCCAATTCAAGAACCACCCTTCCTTTGCCGATAAACCTATCAGAGTCGGTCTTGCCCTACGCTTACTATGACTACCCCTCTGCAATAGGTGAGGTGACAAAGATGAAAGGCATCGGCCCCGTAAGCAGCGCCGAACGAATGGTCATATCCTCCCCCAAGACCCCAACAAGAAACATCACGCCGCCTCCCTCAGAAGAACAAGAGGAGATCACCCGAGCTGACCTGGAGAACGCGGTCGAAGCTCTTCACAAGGTCAGTATGATCTTTGACCGCAAGCTTGAATTCATGATCCACGAAGACACCAACCGCGTCATCGTCAAGGTCATCAATAACGAGACAGGAGAAGTAATCCGGGAGATCCCCCCGGAGAAGATCGTCGAGCTGGTAGCCAAGATGAACACCTATCTTGGCCTGCTAATCGACGAGACAGTGTAAGGAGCTGATCCCATGCAGATAAGCGGACTTGCCAGCGGTCTTGACGTGGAAGCCATCATCACCCAGCTGATGGCCATCGAAAGAAGACCCCTGGTGGCCATGGAACAGCGCAAGACTAAATATCAGGAAGAAAAAAACGCGTGGAGAGACATCAACACTCGGTTGCTGAATCTCCAAAACAACTTGGATTCCCTCCTTGCTCCTGACCTTTTTCAGCGGATGGCAGCAACCTCCAGCAACGGGGATGTAGTCACCGCCTCAGCCTCCAGTAAAGCCCTCGATGGCAAGTACGACATCGTAGTCGAACAGCTGGCCCAGGCCCACCGAGTGGCATCCAAAAGGTTTGCTGAGGTCGACAGTCCGCTAGGATTGCAAGGGACCTTCAAGATAAACGAGACGGATGTAATGATACAAGAGGAGGACTCCCTCATCGCCATTCGCGATAAGCTCCGCGAGGCGGGCATCCAGGCCAACATCGTCGACAACACCTTGATCCTTACGGCGAAGGAAACGGGCCTTGCCGGGGCCTTCACCTTCACAGACGATGATGGGGTACTTGCTGATCTGGAGCTTGTGGAAGGAGAAAGCTTCAAGAGCGTACTCCAGGAACCATTGGATGCGATCTTCACCATCGATGGCCTGAAGGTGACCAGGTCGAGCAACACCATCGATGATGTGGTTGAAGGGGTTACCTTCCAACTCCGTGATGTGGGCCAAGGGGTCATCGAAGTCAAGAAAGACAATGACCGGGTCATCCAGGCGGTTAGGTCCATGGTCCAGCAGTTCAACAGCACCTACGGCTTCGTCAATGACAAAATGGGTGAGGGCGCTTTGCTGCAGGGAGATCAGATGATGCTCAGGCTGCAAAACAGCCTGCGGCGGGTCTTCATGGACCCGGTTGCCGGCTCATCCTTGGGGAGCGTCGGCATTTCCATCAGCAAAGAAGGGATCATGAGCCTTGATGAAGCCCAGCTTAAGAAGGCCCTGGAGGAGGATCCCGCGGGGGTTTACGAGCTTTTGGGCAGCAAGGATGGTGCTATCGCTCGGGCCCAGGAGTTCATCAAGACGTATACCAAAACAGACGGTCTGCTTGCGGAGAAGCAGAAGGCATACGATGGGAGGCTCCGGGACCTAGAGCGGAGGATGGAGGATTTCGAACGGCGGATGGAGCTTCGCCAGGCTAACTTGGAACGCCAGTGGAGCCAGCTGGAGACGGCTTTGTCCTACTCTTTGAGCCAGCAAGACTGGTTGACTTCCCAGCTGACGGCCTTACAGTATCACTACACTCCAAGGAGGCAATAATCATGGCAGTTGGAGCCTATCAGGCCTATCGCAAGACCCAGGTTGAAACAGCTGGGCAGCTGGACTTGGTGATTATGCTCTACGATGGAGCCATCAAGTTCGCCAAGCTTGCCGCCAAGATGTTAAGGGATGGGGACCTGGAGAGGGCCCACGACTACCTGGTGCGAGCCCAGGACATCGTCGGCGAGCTAATGTCTTCCTTGAACATGGACGTGGGGGAAATTGCCGCGGGGCTGTTTAATCTCTACGAGTATGTAGATTACTGTCTGGTCCAGGCCAACATCAAGAAGGACCCAGATTTGATCGACCAAGGACTGACGGTCCTCACAGGACTCAGGGAAGCTTGGATCGAAATCGCCCGCAAACCTAGGGGAGGAGAGGATGTTGTCCCCAGCTAAAGAGCTTCTGCGGCGCATCCTGGTTGGCTACCGGGGGCAGTATGAGTTGTACGGCAGGTTGTTTAGGCTCACCCAGGCTCGGGGAGATGCAGATTTGGACGAGCTGGGTGAACTTATTGAAAGGACCCAGGACGTCATGGAAAGGCTCGATGTCCTGCAGGCCCACATCGATGACAGCAAGAAGGCCTTGGGAGACCTGTTGGGTCTAAGTGAACTCACCTTGAGGGACTTAAAGGAGGCCTTTGGGGATGTCAAGGAGCTGGAGGACATCCTGGGGAAGCTGATTTCCCTCCTTGAGGATATCAAGCGCCTCGAGGAAGAAAACCAGGCCCGCTGTGAGAGGCGAATTGCCCAGGTGAAAGGGGATCTCCTTGAACTGCACAAAGGCCAGGCGGCTACTTCCGCCTATACCGGGGAACAGCTCGGGGAGGCCAGGTTCATCGATCGCAAGAGTTAGTTAAATTTTTCACGGTGCCTGAGTAAACTTCACACTTTCGTAACAATCATCCTGTATAATCTCCCCGGGGTGAAAGGGGAGAAGGATATTGGATACATTTAAGTGCCCTCTTAATGGACAAAAGGTGCGGCCGGCCAAGTGCATCCACTGCCAGAGCTACTGGGGCCTTTGGAACCAGGGGGTACTCTGTCAAAGGGCCAACCGCTGGCTGCCTTACAAGTATGACTGGGAGCGGGAACAAGTTGTCCTCAAAAGGTAAGGGGGTTGCCGTCTTCGTCGATTTCGACGGCACCATCGCCCGCCGGGATGTGCAGCTGGCCATCCTCGACCGCTTCTGTCCCCACGACTGGCGAAGAATCTTCCTTGACTGCCTAGCCAAAGGACAAAAGTCCCGCTGCTATCTGCCCGCCTGGTACCGGGGGTGGAAAGTCCCTCCGGAGGAGATTATCGCTTTCATCGACCAAGAAATGGAGCTCGACCCTCATTTCCCCTCCTTTGTGGACTATTGCCAGCGCCACGGCTATCACCTTGAGATCCTAAGCGACGGCCTTGACATCTACATCGCCTATGTACTCGGCAAAGAAGGCCTTGCCGTTCCCTACAAGGTCAACCAGGTGGACTTTTCAAAGCAGGGAGCGGCGATCAAGTTCGCGAACGCCAGCTCCTGCAGCCTTTGCGCCCACTGCAAGACGGCCTCGTTACAGGAAGCCCGAAAGGATGGCTTCACCATCATCTACATCGGCGACGGCGTCTCCGATGAATGCCCAGCCAGGCACGCGGATTTAGTCTTCGCCAAGGATTCCCTGCTGACCTACTGCGAGGAGCACTACATCCCCCATGTGTCTTTCCACACCTTCCAAGATGTGATCGAACAAATGCCTGAGGAGGCCTTCCTGAAGGAGATCCCTTCCTCCCCGCCTAAATAATGGGCGGGAGGGGAGAAGATGCGATTCGTCCACCTAGCCGATGCCCATTTGGACACCCCCTTTTATGGACAAGGGGAGGACCTTCGTCGGCGCCTGCGGGAAGCTGCTAGGACGAGCTTTTCCCAGGCGGTCGATTGGGCCTTGGAAAGGCGCGCCGATGCCTTCCTGATCGCGGGGGATCTGTTTGACAACGATCTACTCAGCTTCGCCACAGAGCGGTTCCTCCTGGGGGAAATGTCCCGGCTGCAAGAGGGCGGCATCCAGGTCTTTTACGCGACGGGAAACCACGACCCGGGCCAGGCAGGCTACCGGGCCCATGCCCTCCCATGGCCAAAGAATGTCACCCTCTTCCTGGATGGGGC
>JAAYLE010000191.1 GCA_012522085.1 Bacillota bacterium
CGCCTAGAGGCCACCGCTACGAATCGCCGCCTTTTCTTCCCACACTTTCCATCCTTCGGTCCTAATTCCTGCCTGGTCATTCAAGAACGTGCCCGGGTGAGGGCAAGCAAGTTGTCGTTCACCCACGGCTGGAGCACATAGACGTCTAGCTTCGAGGCTGGAGTGGGAAAGGTGAATCCATCGAAAGAGGCTGTCTTGATGCTGTCTGTTGATGATGTCATCAACAATTCCCTGCAGGTGTTGGAGGGTCGCCGGGTGACTTACGATGTGGGGCCGGTTAGCACCTACATCACCGGGGATGACCGCCTCGTTTGGGCGGGATTGCAGGGATTTGGCGAACAGGCCCGGCGACTCGGGGGAGAGGTATCGATGGTCAAGACCGTGACTGATGCCCAGCCCATACTGCGCTTTTCCAACGGTGATGTTGTCTGATCGGCAAAGGGGCGACTCAGTCGCCCCGGCTGGTTCAGATGCTTTTTTGGACAAACTCGCGAAAGAGCTCGGCGATGCGGCGGGTAAGTGGTCCCGGCTGGCCTTCGTTAATTAGTTGCTCATCGATCTTGGTGATGGGCATTACTTCATTCCCGGTGCCCGTCAAGAAGACTTCATCGGCGGCGAGGAGCGCTCCTTTGTCAAAGAAGGTCTCCTCGTAGGGGATGTTGTTTTCAGCGAGCAGACGGAGGACGAAGTTCCTGGTGATCCCTGTGAGAATCCAATTACTCCGGGGAGCAGTCAGACACAGTCCATCCTTGACGATGAACAGGTTGTTGCGGGAGCATTCGGTGACCCCGACGCCTTCTCGGATCAGGATGGCTTCCTGGAAGCCCATCCTTCGCGCCTTGGTGATGGCAAGGACATTGGCCAGCAGGTTGACCGTTTTGATATCACAGCGCAGCCAGCGTTGATCGGGCAGGGTGATCGCGGCGAGGCCTGTTTCCCACACTTCTTGCGTTGCCGGAGTGAAGGGTCTGACGGTGACGACCAGGGTGGAACGACTCTCTTCGGGGATCGAGTGGTCCCTAGGCACTGTCCCCCGGGAGACTTGGATGTAGATGAGGGCGCTGGCGAAGGTACTTCTCGCGAGGGCCTCGCGGGCAACGGCCGTCACAGCATCGATATCCATCCCCGGCGGCAGATCCAGCTCGATTTCCTTGAGGCTGCGGTCGAGGCGGGCCATGTGCTCTTGCGTTCCGAAGAGCTTCCCATCATAAGACCTGATCACCTCGTATACCCCGTCGCCGAATTGGTAGCCTCGATCTTCAATCGACACCTTCGCCTGGGATATGTCCGTGAAGAACTCTCCATCAACGTACGCGACAACCGGCATTGGCAATTCTCCTTTCTAAGGGTGGTGTACACAAAACCGGGATGCTCCCGTTGCACAGGCGAACCAATTGCCCATAATTCTTCGCCGGCCATCCGCCGATTGCCTTGTTGGCAGACAAGTTTTGCGCCAGTCCTCTTAGGCAAATCCCAGCAGGCGGGGCAGAAACATGGGCAAGAACTCCACGTACGTAATCAACAGCAAGGCCAATATCTCCATGAGGATGAAGGGCAGGGTTTTTTGGGCCACTTCTTCCAACGATAGGCCTGTGAGGCCGCAGACGATAAACAGACATTCTCCTAAGGGCGGGGTAACTAGGCCGATGTTGAGATTCACGATCATGATGATGCCGAAATGCAACGGGTCTACTCCTAGACCGATGGCGATCGGTGCGAGGATGGGACCGAGGATCAGCACGTTGGCAGAAATCTCCATGAACATGCCGGCAATGAGCAGGAGGATGTTCATCAGGAGGAGCACAACGTATTTGTTGCTGCTAAAGGACAGGATGATCTTCGCGGCAAGCTCAGGAACCCTTTGATCGGCCAGCACATAGCTGAAAATAGCTGCACAGCCGATGATGAGGTAAATGACGGAGGAGCTAACGACGGTCCGATAAATGATGTCGGGAAAGTCACGGAGTTTCAGGGTGCGAAAGATGACAAAGCCGACGAAGGCGGCATAGGCGACGGCTACGGCCGCAGCTTCGGTGGGGGTGAACACCCCGCTTAGGATGCCCCCGAGGATGATCGCCGGCATGATCAAGGCCAGGATGCCTTCCCGGAGGACTGCCCGCAATTCGGCGAAGGTGGCTTTGGGTCTTGGACGGCCATAATCCTCTCGCTGACAGATAAACCAGCTCATGATCATGAGGGCGATGCCAATTAGGACCCCGGGGACCACACCGGCAGCAAACAAGGCGGCGATGGAAACGCGCATGGTATAGCCATAAACAACCATAATGATGCTTGGCGGAATGATGGGGCCGATGATGGAGGAGGCAGCAGTCACCGCGGCACTAAAGCCAGTATCATACTTCTCCTGTACCATCGCTGGAATTAGCACTGATCCTAAGGCGGCTGCGTCGGCTACCGCGGCTCCGGTAATGCCCGCAAAGAAGATGCTGGCCAAAATATTGACCTGGGCGAGGCCGCCCCGCACGTGTCCGACCAAGACATTGGCAAAGCGGATCAAATGGACGGTGATCCCCGTCTTGTTCATGATTTCCCCGGCCATGATGAAGAAGGGGATGGCGAGAAGTGGAAAGAAGTTCAGGCCAGAGAAGATCCGTCTGGCCACGAGGGGCAACAGTCTCGGATCTCCGATCCGGAGGAGGGCAAACAAGCCTGTTAGGCCTAAGGTGAGTCCTATCGGGGTGCCCCCGACAAGCAAGAGGGAAAAGACAATGACGATGAAGCCAATCATGGTGGAGTCCCTCCCATCTAGTCGTTGCGAAACTGCTGCAGGAACTTGGGCTCACCGGAGACAGATTTACCCTGGGCACCTTCGATTAAGATGACCAGGACAAGTTGCAGGAACATCACGCAACCGGAAACTGGCAAGGCTAACATCGGCCATAACATGCTGATTTGCAGCCCCGGCGAAATCTGGTGGGCGCCGACCAAGACAGAGATCTTGATTCCTTCCCTGATGACGATCCCCAGGAAGAAAAGGGTGAGGAGTCTGGTGACAAGGATGATGGCCCGTCGCAGCTTCGGGGGCAGCAAGTCAATGAAGAAGCTGACGCCGATGTGGGAGTTGCGGCGAAAACCCAGGCTGATGCCTAGGAGGCCCATCCAAATCATGATGAAACGGGCCAGCTCTTCCGTCCACCGGAGGGGATGGCCGAGCACGTATCGGTAGAAAACGGCGATCAGGACGACGAAGAGCATCAGCAGGCACTGAATGAAACACACGATGAAGACGGCAGCCTCTAGCAGGTCGCTGGCCCGATTAGCCCAGGTTTGCAGTCCCGATTTTCCATGAGCGGTTTGCATGTTCCCACTCCTTTGGAGGATGAGTCGGCGGGGACGACGCCCCGCCGCCGACATTACTCGACCAGGGACTCGAGTTCGGCTGAGGCCTCGGCAACGGCCCGCAAGGCTTTATCGACCCATTCGGGGCCGATGAGTCTTTGCAGCCAGTCAATGACTTTAGGTTGGGCGATGTCCCTGAAGGCCCTTTGCTCTTCGGGGGAGGGGGTGTAGACTTGTATACCCTCGCTGACCAACAGGTCTATCGCCGTGGCGTTGGCAATGGAAGTCACTCCCCTGCCCACGGTATTAGCTACTTCTGCAGCTTCAATGATGATCTGCTGATAATCCTCGGGCAGACTGGTGAACCATTCGTTGTTGATTACCCACACATCGGTGTTGTAGATATGTTCAAGGCGAGTCACATACTTTTGCACCTCGTAGAGCTTGCCCAAGACGATGATCGGCAGAGCGTTGTATTGGCCATCGGCAACTCCTGTCTGGAGGGATGTGTAAACCTCCGCCCAGGCGATGGGGACCGCACCGGCCCCGACGGCATTGGTGAACTCGATGTGGGCTGGATGCTCTTCCGTCCTCATTTTCAGGCCCCTCATGTCCTGGGGGGTGCGAATTTCTCGAACGCTGTTCGTCACCGCGGTGAAGCCTCCGTCTTCCATGATGCCTAGGACCCGCAGCCCCGTTTTGTTTAGGATGACATTGGCCAATTCTTTGCCGAACCATCCGTCGAGCACTTTCCAGGCGACGGTGTTGTTGGGAAACAAGAAGGGCAGCGCGGTTAGATTGTATTCGGGGACGAAGGTGGCCATGGGCCCAGAACAGACGATGGTCGACTGGATGATGCCTAATTGACAGTTTTCCAGCTGTTCAACTTCTTTGCCGAGGATGCCCGACGGATACAGTTCAACCTTGATGCCGCCATCGGTTTTTGCTTCCACGATGCTTTTGAACACAAAGGATGCGGGATGTTCGTTGGCTAGAAAAAGATCAGGGGGGTCTTGGTAGCCGAGTTTCAGCACGTATGGGGACCCGCAGGCGGGGGCCGCTAGAACAAGGAGGACAAGAACCATGATGATCAGATTGCGCACCATTTTGTTAACCTCCCAGTCGTAAAGTGTGAATCAAAAGATAATAGAGTATTTCGTGAACCTTAGGATAATTCCTTTGTGCCTCGAGCATTGTTTGCTCAGCCTTCGGCAGCAGGAATCGTCCCTCTTTTCTTGTAAGAGATAACTCAAATCCCAGGCTCGTTCGGTTACAATAAACTCGGATCTTGGAAAGGAAGGGATGCCCTGGTGGCGATCAAAGTAGCGGTTGTCGGTTATGGGAACATCGGCCGGTTTGCCGTGGAGGCGGTGGCCGCGGCAAAGGATATGGAATTGGCCGGCATCATCCGCCGCAAGGCAAGCGGCGATGTGGGGGACATACCGGTGGTGGCTGACATCGAGGAGCTTGGGGAAGTTGATGTGGCCCTTGTGTGCGTCCCCAGCCGGTTAGTACCGAGCCACGTGCGCCAGCTGCTGGCCCTGGGCATCAATACGGTGGACAGCTTTGATATTCACGGGGACATAACTAGTCTGCGATCTGAGCTGGGTCCGATGGCCAAAGAGCATGGTTCGGTGGCTGTCATCGCCGCAGGGTGGGATCCTGGGGCGGACTCGGTAGTCAGGAGCATCATGCAGTTCATGGCCCCGGGAGGGGTTACTTATACCAACTTTGGTCCGGGGATGAGCATGGGGCATACGGTGGCGGTGAAGGCCGTGTCCGGAGTAAGAAACGCTGTCTCCCTCACTATTCCCCTGGGTACGGGAGTTCATCGGCGGATGGTTTATGTGGAGTTGGAAGATGGCGCCGATTTCCAGCAGGTCAAGCGGGCCGTCCAGGAAGACCCCTATTTTGTCCACGATGAGACCCATGTCTTCCCCGTGGACGATGTCCATGAGCTGATAGATATGGGACATGGGGTAGTGATCGAGCGGAAGGGAGTCGCTGGCAAGACCCACAATCAGCTCTTCCGTTGGGAGATGCGCATCACCAACCCGGCCCTGACGGCCCAGATCATGGTGGCGGCCGCCCGGGCAGCCATGCGTCAGTCAGCAGGCTGCTATACTTTGATCGAATTGCCGCCCGTTGACTTCCTCCCGGGGGAGCGGGAGGATTGGATCGCGGCGCTAGTCTAAATCGATCCTTCCCTGGGGTACATGAAAGTCTTGCCTGTGGGACAAATTACTGGCGAGAACAAACCAGGGAAGGGGACTAGGGGTTATGAGCGATTCGCGGCGATTTGTGCCCTATGTGATCGGGGCCTTGGTGATCTTCGGCCTGGTCGCTGCCGGCATGTTCACTGGCAGACGACGATTGGCGGAACCACCTCCGGAGGAGCCAAGTCCACGACCGGAAGTGGAGACGGTGCTGGAAGTGCGACCAAAGAATCTCTTCGAGTTCCCTGGGGACTGGGACCAGGTTCCCAAGTTCACCGCCACCCTGTTTTATCCTGGCCAAACCTCCTGGGAGTGGTTGGTGGGGGAGGAACATGCTGGCTCCAGCCAAACTGAGGCAGGGGAAGCTTGTCAAAGCTGTCATGCTCGGACTGAAGATGAGTTGGGCAGGGCTCTAGCGGCCCGAGGAGACTTGGAGCCCGAACCCATCGTGGGCAAGCGGGCGGCGGTGAATCTCGATGTCCAGGCCGCCTACGATGATGAGTACTTGTACATGCGACTGGAGTGGGATGCCCAGGATCCGGGGGCCTACCATGCTTTATGGCGGTTTGATGGCGGGGATTGGCAAAGCTTCGGTGGACCCAAGCCCATTAGCGAAGGAGGAGTTCCAAGCTACGAGGAAAGCGTTTCGGTGCTTCTCGACGAGTTCGATAATGTGCGAGTAGCTCCCGACTCTAGAGCCGGTTTTGCCACCGGAGGCTGTTTCATCGCTTGCCATGATGATATGCGGGGGATGGCTCAAGGATCCGATGGCGTCGGCAAGTACCTGCCCGTGTCCCGAGCTGACGATAAGCTGAAGTCCGATGAGGAGATCCGGGAGCTCCTCCACGACGGCGAGTTCCTCGACCTTTGGCACTGGCGGGCGGCTTTGTCCAACCCTGTCGGCTATGGGAACGATGGGTATGTCCTCGATGACCGCAATGACGATACCGGCAGGGTGAGCTTCTCCTTGAGCGAGGACGGCCCGGCCTGGATGTTTGATGAGCAGAAAGTAGGCTTCAAGACGGCCCGTCTGGACGAGATGCAGCGGAATTTGGAGCTTTTTCACCTGATTCAGGGACAGACTGCGGCCACGTTCAATCCGGAAGCTGATTTCCAGGAAGGCGATGTCCTCCCCGTCGCCCTAGTCCGGGAGCCTGAAGGCAGTGCCGGAGATCTCATGGCCAACGGCTCCTATCGGGACGGCAGGTGGACCGTTGTCCTCCGGCGCAAGCTAGACACGGGCAATCCCGATGACACCAAATTCATGGTCGGAGAAAGGTACAATCTTGCCTTTGCCGTCCACGACGATTTCGTCGGCGGCCGCCGTCACCATGTTTCTTGGGTCTACATC
>JAAYLE010000027.1 GCA_012522085.1 Bacillota bacterium
AATAAGTTCCGCAAGATCATGCCCTTGGGGTGGAAGAAGGGAAATCCGGGGCCTTCTTCGTGGATGCTAAACAGATCCAGCTCCTTTCCCAACCGACGGTGATCCCGCTTGGCCGCCTCCTCCAGCATATGCAAGTGGTCGACAAGCTCCCCTTGGGTCGGGAAGGCAACCCCGTAAATCCTCTGCAGCATCGGTCGACTGCTGTCCCCTCGCCAGTAGGCGCCAGCCACGTTGATCAGTTTGAAGGCTTTGATATGGCCGGTGCTGGGCAGGTGGGGACCTCGACACAGGTCAATGAATTCACCTTGAGAGTAGATGCTGACCGATTCGTCTGGAAGGTCTTCGATGAGCTCCTTCTTGTACATATCACCGGCGAAAAGCTCGAGTGCCTTCTCTTTATCTAGCTCCTGCCTCTTGAAGGGCAGATCGGCCTCAACAATCTTCTTCATTTCCTCCTCGATCCTAGCCAAATCATCGGACGAAAAGGAATCGGGAAGGTCAAAGTCGTAGTAAAAACCGTTCTCAATGGCGGGACCAATGCCAAAACGAGTCCCGGGGAAAAGTCGTTTGACAGCCTGGGCCATGACATGGGCCGTGCTGTGCCTAAGGATCTCCAACCCTTCCGGGGACGAGCTGGTGATGAACTCAACTTCAGCATCTTCAACCAAGGGATAGGTCAAATCCACCAGTCTTCCGTTCAGCCGGGCAGCCACCGCCTCCGGCGCCAGTCTTTCAGCCGCCTGGCCCAGGGTGGTGCCTTTCGGAAACTGGGCTCGTTCTCCTGGCAACATCAACTCGACCATGGACACGTCTCATCGCCTCCTCGCAATAAAAAAAGCTCGCCCCAAAGGGACGAGGCCAAGACCACGCGGTTCCACCCTTGTTGGAGGTTTTTCATCCTCCCACTCTACGGCTGCTAACGGTGCCGAGCCGGCCGAGCCTACACAGATTATCCTTCGGTCGGCGGTTCAGGGGTGGTTTTCAACGGCCCGTCCCGGGAAGGCTCGCACCCTTGACCTTCCCTCTCTTTGGGGCTAAGACCGGTCTACTCGTCCCCGTCATCACCTTTTGTTTAGAGTATTATACCACCCGCGAGACTGCTTGTCACCAGGTTGCGCAGGAAAGTAGGAATGTTAATGCCCGCTTGGTTCCCGTCAAGATTTGACCTTTAGCCTTGCTCTTGTCCTCATCCAGCAAAGCTCGGCACGGCGGCATTTCCGCCGGTCTGTCAGTCCATGTAGGCCTTACACACACGAATTTCGCTTCAGGCGCCTAAACGTCAACGGGCAGCCCGGAGCAGCTGCCCCGTGACGAAGGAGCCGACGATTGCCAAGACATCGGTAGGCAAGTATTCTGATGATGCGGCATCAAAGAGAATGCTGATCCGCGGCGGAAATCCTTCCGCTCCTTGCCAGTAGACTAGGCCTAAGAGAACCCGAGGCAAGACGGGAAAAGAATAGAAAAGATCCCCAAGGTCTCCCCGGCTTCCACCTACTAAGGCGGCTACCTCCCGACAGGCTTTCTTTAGCCCCTCTTCATCTGTATTGCGGACCAAACGGCCCCCCGTATAGCTTTGAAACGCCTGCACATAAAACAGACCGTCAGGAAGCTCCCGGAGGGAGACCCACCGGCCAGTCAAGGGTGCACCGGTCGCATTCTTCAGGTAATGCAGCAGAATCGCTTGAAAGAAGGTGCCGGCCTCTTGCCCATCACAATAGGCTACTAGTTCTGGATAGTTAATGGTGTAGTCCTTGTCCCAGCAAGTCAGCGTTATGTTCTTCCCATCCCATACTCCTCCGGCCGCCCTAGCCCGCTGTGCAGGATCCATTCGGGCCAGTTCTTCCCTGATTGGGCCTAAGGACTGGGCCAGCAGTCTTTCCCCAGCCTTGGGATCTAAACTAAATTCTTTCATGGCCATCTCCCTTCAAATGAGCCAGACGGCGATGAGGAGCTGCCCGAGCCCCACGATGAAGCCCAAGAGCGCCCCCATCAGTTCAATATGTTTAAGTTCATTCGAAGCCAAGTCAACCACTAGGCTTTCCAGCTGGTCCAGATCAAAAGCGTTGACCTTTGCCTCGACTAGCTCCCCTACCTGGGCTTCCTGGCGGATCTGCTCCGTGACTTGTCCGCTGACTTCCCCGATGAGCAAAGAGGTCTCCCGCGAGACAACTTCCCTCAGCATATCCGCCAAGTAGTGGCGCAAACCCGCAGGCAAAAATCCCGGCAATCCATCCCTGATCCGCCTGTCCACATGACTGACCACCGTCGTAGTCAATTGTTGGAGGAACTCCGGACGCCTAATGCGGCCTAGGAGGTTGTCCAGCGGCAGCAATTCTTTTTCCACGGCCAAGGCTATCGCTTTGGCCAGTTCCTTTTGCCTCTTAGGCAAAATCCCCTGAACAGTGATTCCCCCCACCTTAATCGGCACTTTGGGCCTAAACAGCATGCGAATGGCAACGACGTTCGTTAGCCATCCTATTCCTGCACCAATGAAGGGGATAAGCAACAAGCGGCCTTCCATTCGACGGGCCTCCACCTTTCCCGTTCTTGCTACCGATTTATGTTCGGCTCTCTGGTCCAAAAACCTCCCCCAGTCGGGCAGGATCTCCTTCCCAGACCGCCTACCGTGACTCCTTCTCCCAGTCACCCTTCCATAACAAGAAACCGGCCTTATGGCCGGTTAAGTGCACTGGAGCGGAAGACGGGACTTGAACCCGCGACCCCCACCTTGGCAAGGTGGTGTTCTACCGCTGAACTACTTCCGCAAGTGGTGGGGAAGAAGGGACTCGAACCCTTGGCCTC
This sequence comes from Bacillota bacterium, assembly GCA_012522085.1. Lineage (GTDB taxonomy): Bacteria > Bacillota > Limnochordia > JAAZLZ01 > JAAZLZ01 > JAAZLZ01. Next base: position 2,803 of record JAAYLE010000027.1, read on the forward strand.
CACCATGTCAAGATGGCGATCTAACCAACTGATCTACTTCCCCACAGTTGTTGGAGGCGGCACCCAGATTCGAACTGGGGAATAGAGGTTTTGCAGACCTCCGCCTTAGCCACTTGGCTATGCCGCCTGGTCTGGAGCGGAAGACGGGACTTGAACCCGCGACCCCCACCTTGGCAAGGTGGTGTTCTACCGCTGAACTACTTCCGCTCGGTACCTTGATTATAGCTGACCATCAGGCCCGTGTCAACCCCGCAAGGTTCCGTCGCATCAGCCGTGACACGGGGTGTCATGGGGTTCTTCCATCAAGAAAGAGCATTCTCTACCGGTTATCGCCGAGTAAAAGGCTTCTCGACAGATTTCCTCCAGTTTGGCTCTTGAGCAGTCTATGCAAAGGCTTTGTCGATAGCCCCGATCATCGATGAAATCCATCACCACGGGGTTGCCACAAACGCATGTCCAGTCTAGCAAGACTGCTTCTGCTGCTACTAGTCTACCCCGCCATCCCAATTGTACCCCTCCCAAAAATCCTACCGTGATAAAAACATGCGTTCATCTTAAACTGCGAGCGAGGAGATGTCAAGGTCAGAGCAAATCCAAGGGCGAGTCAGGATACCCCTCAAGTTGCACAAGAATAAGACTTTCACCGCCACGATGGCCTTCTAGTGGTACTTATTACCCCTGAACTAACGGGCAGTCATACTCAGACAAGTGCAGGTTCTTCCTAGCGATATAGGTTACTTCTGATTGTTGCGTCTCTAATAACGGTCTTGCCAACAGCCCCCATGGATCCCCTCTACCGCCTTAACCGCGCAATAACACACGAGACTTCTAACTCGCCATTTCCGCCGTTTGTGAAGCCTCCTCCTTGAAGGAGCGACATGCTAAGATGTGGGGCAATAAGAAAAGCGGCTCTACGAGCCACTTGATAAAAACTGGTGCCGAGACCCAGAATCGAACTGGGGACACGCGGATTTTCAGTCCGCTGCTCTACCATCTGAGCTATCTCGGCACCAAAGATTGCAAAGGTATTGTACCACACCGTCTGGGTTCGTGCAACCCCTTCTCGATAGCAACCTCCCGACTTGGCGGTGAAGCTGGTTGCCAAATCGAGAGGTGTGAGGGCCTTGAGTTAAATGGTGGGCGGAGACGGGCTTGAACCGCCGACCCCCTGCTTGTAAGGCAGGTGCTCTCCCAGCTGAGCTATCCGCCCGGTACATTAAGCAGTATAGCCGAAAGAAGTCCGCTCGTCAACCGTCCAGAATCTCCGGAAGAAGACCTGCCTAGCCCGTTAACCTTGGAAATTAGACCTTTTCGGCGGCATCGCCAATGGAAAGAATTCTCATGGAAAAACGCCCGCCTGGAGCCAAGACCGTTGCCACATCCCCTATTTTCTTGCCTAGAAGGGATCTGGCAACTGGTGAACGATGGGAAATGCGCATGTGGCTCGGATCGGCCTCCCTGGAGCCGACGATCCGATAACAATGTTCCTCTTGGGTCTCCATGTCCAACACCCGCACCCAAGAGCCTACTTCCACCCGATCAGAAGGATTGCAGCCGGGAGGCAGCACCTGCACATTGCGGAGAAGATTCTCCAAGACCATGATGCGTCCTTCAATTAGCATCTGTTCAGCTTTGACCGTCGCATATTCAGCATTATCCCAAGGGTCACCGAAAGCCAGCGCCTCTTTCATTTTAGCCGCCATCTGACGCCTTTTTTCACCCTTGAGGTAGTCCAGCTCAGCTTTCAACTGTCGCAACCCGTCCCAGGTCAAAATGTCATCCTCCACCAAACCGTCGGCACCTCCTAAACAACGGTTTCCAGTAAAGACTATATTCACTGTGTTAGTCCCCCTTGCCCAGTAAAGGAAGTCAGTTCTTGCCAGAAGTCCAATGCTAGGGGGCACACTACGAAGGGAGGGAAGGTATTTGCGCAGCCTGTGGAAAGGAGCCATCAGCTTCGGTTTAGTGAACGTGCCGGTGCGCATGTATGTTGCAACGGAGCGGCAGGACATCAAGTTCAACTACTTGCACCGGGTCTGCGGGACGCCAATTCGCTACCGTAAGACTTGTCCCGTTTGCGAACAAGAAGTGTCCCAGGAAGATATCGTGCGGGGATATCAATATGCGAAAGACCAGTTTATCGTGTTGACGGAGGATGAACTGGCCCGTCCGGAAATCGAAGAAAAGGCCATCAACATCCTTGATTTCGTTGAACTTGCCCAGATCGACCCCATCTACTACGACAAGACCTATTACCTTGAACCTGCCGAGGGGGGCAAGAAAGCGTATCACCTGCTTCTCAGGGCAATGGCCCAAGCAGGCAAAGTCGCTATTGCCAAGGTGGTCATTCGTTCCAAGGAAGTCATCGCCGCCATCCGCGTCTATGGACAGGTCCTAGCCATGGAGACTATGTTCTATGCTGATGAAGTCCGGTCAACCAGCCAACTGCTCGGCCTGGAGCCAATGCCAGTGGATGAAAGGGAACTTAGGATGGCCTTGGAGTTAATTAATAACATGGCAACAGATTTTCGTCCTGAGAGCTACCGCGACACCTATCGGGATGCCCTCATGGACATGATCGAGGCCAAGATCCAGGGAAGGCAAGTCACCACTCCTCCCCAGCCCCAGGAAGAGAAGGTCACCGATTTGCTGGCTGCCTTGGAAGCAAGCCTCAAGGCTACAGCCCCGACCGGAGGACGACGGTAGATGCTGCCCCAGTTTCAGCCTATGCTAGCCTTCCCCGCCGCGCCCTTCGACTCCGATGATCACCTATTCGAAGTAAAATGGGATGGAATTCGGGCCTTGGCTTATCTGGACGGCCGGACGAGGCTCATCAGTCGCCAAGGCAGGGACCTTTCACCCCGCTACCCGGAGCTTGAGGGGGTGCATCGACACTTCAGCGCTAAGGCAGTGGTGGATGGAGAAATTGTCTGCTTAGTGGACGGCAAACCAAGCTTTTACTGGTTGCAGCGCCGGAATCTCCGGGGAGCAGCAACCTACCCGGTAGTCTACATTGTCTTCGATCTCCTCTACTATGGCGGTGAAGACTTATGTCCGCTGCCGTTAATGGAGCGGAAGGAGATTTTGCAAAGGAGTCTTGCCCCCGGGGACAGCGTTGCCCTATCGAGTTTCATCATCGGGCGGGGGATCGATTATTATCACGCGGCCGCCTCCCACGGCCTTGAGGGAATCATGGCCAAGGAGATCGCCAGTCCCTACCTGAGCGGCCGCCGCAGCCGCACTTGGCTGAAAATCAAAGTCCGCCAGGTAATAAACCTGCTCATCGGCGGCTACCTGACGACCAATGGCGCCCTAAAGTCGCTGCTCTTGGGAGCGAAGGATGTCCACGGCCTGCGGTACGTGGGTGCCGTCGGGAGCGGCTTTACCGAGCAAGAGCGAAAGGACCTGGTCGAGCGTTTGGCCGAGCTCTCCAGTTCAAAACCCGTGCTCCAGGGCGTTCCCCCGGACATTGCCCGCAAGGCGCGGTGGACTGAGCCTGAACTAGTGTGCCGGGTTGAATACCTTGAACTAACCCCGGAAGGCCTTTTGCGACACGCCACTTACAAAGGATTGACCCTTGCGCCTTGCGATCCCGTGCCAAAGAGGTGAAGAAGCCTTGATCAGCGAAGTCGACGGCAAGCTCATCAAGCTCACCAACTTAGATAAGCCCATGTGGCAAGAGCCTTTAGTGACAAAAGGCGACCTAATCCACTATTACTACCAAGTAGCGCCTTTGCTCATCCCTCACCTCAAGAATCGGCCCTTGACCGTCACCCGGTATCCGGACGGCATCGATGGCGCCCACTTTTATCAAAAGCAGTGTCCTCCTCATGCTCCACCTTGGATTAAGACGTATTCTTCATCGGCAAAAGACAAAGTCGTCGATTACATCTTAGCCAACGATCGGGCCACTTTGGTTTGGCTGGCAAACCAGGGAACCATAGAGCTTCATCCCTGGCTGTCCACAGTTGACAGCCCTGACTATCCCGACCTCATCGTGGTGGACCTTGACCCCGATCCGCCAGCCGGCTGGCCGCAAGTTATTGAGGTGGCCCGACTAGTCAAGGGACTGTTGGACGAAATGGGCCTTGCCTCCTTCCCGAAAACCTCCGGCGCAACCGGTCTGCATGTGTACATACCTGTTGCTCCCCGGTATTCTTACCGGGTGACCAGCCGTTTTGTCGGCTTTTTGGGCAAGCTCATCGCCGCCCATCATCCGCAGCTGGCAACTAATGAACGGCTGATTAAAAGACGCCGCGGCCGGGTCTACATCGATCACTTACAGAATCTGCCGGGCAAAACCATCGTCGCTCCTTACAGTCTCCGACCAAGAAGTTGGCCAACGATCTCCATGCCCTTCCCCTGGGAGGACTTAAACCAGATTGCCCCGAAGGACTTCACCATCAACAGTCCGATTCCCGAGCGGGATCCACTAGCGGACATGCTGGGGCTAGACCAAGACATTGACGGTTTTGTACCTTTGTTCAAGGAGGACTAGGGAGGGAGCCTTCATTGATTCTCATCGGCACCGCAGGTTATAGTTACGCGGACTGGCGGGGTCCCTTTTACCCGGCGGGCCTTCCTGCAGGGGAGATGCTGCCATTCTATGCCCAGTATTTTCCCTTCGTCGAGATTAACTCAACCTATTACCAAATCCCCCATCCGAGACTATTCGTTAATATGCTGGCGAAAACGAGCAAAGACTTCTTGTTTGTCGTCAAGGCACATCAGGACTTGACCCATACTCGCCGGCCCGAGGCAGTGGTTAAGTTTCGCGACTGTCTAAAGCCTCTACAGGATGCCGGCCAATTGGCGGGTATTCTACTTCAGTTTCCCTTTAGCTTTAAGAACAGCGAAGATGCCCGCCGGTATCTAGTGGACTTAGGCAGTGCCTTGGGCGACCTGCCCAAGTTCGTCGAATTCCGGCACGACTCCTGGATCCATCCGGCCATTTTCCGGTTCCTAGGCGAGGCAGGACTTTCCTTCGTCTGTGTCGATCAACCACAGCTCAAAGGACTACTCCCACCAGTATGCAAAGCTACGTCCGAATGGGCTTATGTGCGCTTCCACGGCCGCAATGCTGCTTCTTGGTGGAATCACAAGGAAGCCTATGAGCGATACGATTATCTCTACACAGAAGCAGAACTTGAAGAATGGGTGCCCAGAATCCTTGAGCTTGCCAGGCACAGGGAAAAGGTCTTCATCAGCATGAACAACCACTATCAGGCGAAGGCAGTGATCAACGCCCGGATGCTCCGGGAGATGCTCAAGGTACACTTTCCCGAAACCTACTAGGCATAAGGAGGGAAGCACTGCGCAAACTACTGCCGGGAGGTGCTGTAGGTGGCCAAAAAGCTGGCATCCGAACGGCTCAAAATGGAAGCAGCGCAAGAAGTAGGGTTCGCCGATGTTGTCCGCAAGTTCGGATGGGAGGCCGCAACGACCAAGCAGGTAGGGTTGATGGTCAAGGAAATGATCAAGCGGGGAGAGAAGGCATTGCTTGAAGGCGGCCAGCAGGAGTAGCAGCTTACATATTCCCTAGGGAATATGTAAGGAGGGAGATAATGGCTAAGGGCCGCCGCGTCTATCCTAAGGCAAGGGCAGCCATGGAGCGCTTCAAGGAGGAAGTCGCCGATGAGATGGGCTTGCTCGACAAGGCAAACCGCATCGGTTGGGACAATATGACGACGAAGGAAGCAGGACTCGTTGGCGGCGAAATGGTCCGCCGCCTGATTAAGAAAGCGGAAGAGGATCTAGAAACCTGAACTTGGGGGGCACTGCCCCCCAAGTCAACAAGGGGGCACAAAGATGACCGTCGCATCTAGGTTAAAGCAGACGATCGCCGCAGCCGAAGGTGTCGGCGCCAATCTTAAAAGCTTCTCCCTGGAGACAGATGATGAGAACATGAGCAAGGCCTTCAACGATCTGGCGGCGGAAGTCGATGATATCGTCGCCAAGTTGAAAGGACGCTTGAGCCATATTCAAGACCTAGAGCCCCAGTATCGATCGTGATCTAATGAACCTGGGCCGCCAGCTCAGCCGGATGGACGACCTTTGCCGGGACGCCAAAGGTCTTAGTCCCGGCAGTCAACTGCATGATGCAGGCAGGACACGAGGTCGCCACCAAAGGCGCCCCTGTGCGGCCCACCCCATCGATTTTCTTCTTTAAAATGGCCATGGACAAATCATAATGGGCCAGGGCAAAGGTGCCCGCAGCACCGCAGCAAACAGCTGCATTGGACATTTCAACCAGCTCTAAGCCCAGCTCGCCCAGCAGATGCCGCGGCTGCCGGGTGATCTGCACACCTCGGACCAGGTGACACGGATCGTGGTAGGTTACCTTCCCTGTTAGATCCCTCTTGATTCTACGCAGACCCAGTTCATCGACCAGGAAGGCGCTAAAGTCCCACACTTTGCTGGCCATTTTCGCTGCTTCATCCCAGGGCAGATCGGCATCGCATCCCAAAGGCCGCTGGCCCATATGGGCCAAGGTCGCCGTACAGCTTGCACAATCGGAGATGATGGCGTCCACCTTGGCCTCCTTGAACACTTGCAAGTTGGATCGCAGGAGTTGGGCGTAGGTGGCCATCAGTCCATAGGTCAAATGGGGAATCCCGCAGCAGCGCATTCCCTTTGGGATGACTACTTCACAACCGTTCGCGGCCAAGACCCGGACCACCGCCTGAGCTACCTGGGGGTACAGAAGATTGGTTGCACAGCCCAGGAAGTAGCCGACCCGGTAGCGCCGCTTGCCCACCGCAGGGGTTGTTTCCGGCAGCATACCCCGCGCGGTGCGGCTCCCCAGAGGCGGCAGCATATGCTCAGCCCGACCCAAATCCCCCGGGAGAATCTTCAGGAGGCCTGTGTTCCTCACCGCCCGATCCAGGCCCGAACGCTGGTAGGCCCACAGCAGCCGGGAACCGGCGGCAACTAGGGTGGGCCGGGTTAGGACCATGTTCAGGACCAGCTTGAGGAAAGGTCCGAAGGCAGGGATACGACCAACTTCCCTGCGACCAGCCCGGATCAAGTTCGTTATTTCCACTCCGCCGGGACAAACCGCGGTGCAGGCATCGCACAGCAAGCAGTTGTAGACCCTATCCGCCATTTTCTTTGGGTTCGCCTGGCCGTTTAGCAGCCCCTGCAGAAGGAATATGAGACCTCGGGGAGAGGCTCCTTCAAAGCCTAACTCCGCCAAAATGGGGCACTCGGAGCGGCAGGTCCCGCAGCGGACGCATTTATTGAGCAGTCGACGCAGTTCCTTTTCCATCCGCTTCGGCCCCCTTCACCGGCGAAGGAAAGATCTTGCCGGGATTCATGATGCCCAAAGGATCCAGGGCCTTCTTGACCTGGAACATCACATCCAAGGCCAGGCCGTGCTCCTGACGGGCGTATTGACTGCGCACAAAACCTACTCCATGCTCCCCCGTCACCGTCCCTTGAAGCCTCAAGGCCAAGCGGTGGATGTCATCGGCCAAGCGCTGGACCCTGGCCACTTCCCCTTCATCATCGGGATCGATCACTGGGGCTGTGTGGAGATTGCCATCACCGATGTGGCCAAAGATCACTACCTCGATTTGATGCTTGTCAGCTAGGCTCTTGATCCCCCGCAAGGCCTCGGGGACCCGGGACAGGGGAACACTGATATCCTCCCCGATGAATGCCCGGGTGCCTTCCGACCGCAGGCGAGAGACCGCGGCTGCCACTAGACTGCGTCCCTCCCACAGCTGGGTCATCCGCGCCTCTTCTAGGGCCTCCTCCACTTCGTCTGCCCATTGCTCACAGATAGTCCGGATCTGTTCCACCTGCCAGGCAACGCCGGCGGGATCGCCATCGACCTCAAAAAGCAAGATAGCCTCACAGAGGGGCAGTTTCAGGTCCGGACGATACAAATTCACCGCTTCAATGGCGGAGCTGTCCATGATCTCCATCCCCGACGGCAGCATCCCTGCCTGGAAGACGGCCATGACCGCCTTGGGGGCATCCTCCAATTTGGGAAAAGCGGCCATCACCAATCCCCGGCTTTGGGGCCGCGGCCAAAGACGGAGGCGAATCCCGGTTATCACGCCGAGGACTCCTTCGGAGCCAACGAAGAGTTTAGTCAAATTAAGTCCGGAGACGTTCTTGAGGGCCCGACAGTCCTGACCGCCGGTGGTGATCACCCGTCCATCGGGCAAGACTACTTCCAACCCTAGAACGTAATTCTCAGTCACCCCGTACTTTATGGCTCTCAGGCCACTGGAGTTGTTGGCCACCATGCCCCCGATGGTGGCCATCTTGGAACTGCCTGGATCCGGCGGGAAAAACAGGCCGTGGGGGGCCAGGAGCCGATTCAGCTCATCGTGAACTAGCCCAGGCCGCACCAAGATCTGCATGTTGGCCACATCAAGCTCCACCACATCTTTCCAGGTGGACATATCCATGACGATGCCGCCTTGAACGGGGACTGCCCCGCCGCTCTCACCGCTTCCCGCACCCCGGGGGACGATGGGTATGCCTTTCCGAGAAGCGTACTTGACCACACCAACTGTCTCTTCCACCGAGCGGGGAAGGACAACGGCATCGGGGCTGAAACGATGCAGCCGAGAGATGAAGGAGCTGTCGTAGCTGTAGCAGAGGCGATCTAGCTCATCGGTCAAAATCCGATCGGAGGACAACACTTCTCCCAGGTCCCGCAGCAGCGACAAGAAAACTCACCTTCTTTGCGCGAAATTACAGCTCACCAACGCATTCCCGTTCGATGGCGACGATCCGGTAATCCTCCTGGAACCGTTTGTCATGGACCTTGATGACTCCCAACCAAAGGAGAAGACCGAGCCCCCCTCCTATCAAGGCGGAAGGCACCTCGCCCCACCCTCTGGCCGCGGCGAACAGCCGAGCAATGCCCATGCCAGCCAGCATCAGCACTAGAGGCAGGAAGTAAACGATGAGGGCCCCCGTGAGGATCGCACCGGCATCGCCTTCCACCTGCACGATGCTGCCCGCCTCCGCTCCAATGGGGTTGGCCGCATCGATTTCAATGGGCTGGGCCTTCTCGCCCGCAAGGTCTAGGGCGAAGGGACAGTCGGCCTCACCTTTGCACCCGGCGCAGCGCACCAAGCGCACGCGGGCCGAACCGTTTTGCCGGGAAACCACCACCCCCCGCTGTCGCAAGGATTATCCCTCCCTTCATGCCGGCAGGTCCCGCCCGGTGGAAGTAATGCTTAGACTTCCGTGAACGACGCCTTTGACGCTGATCAGACGATCGGCGATGGCCTTGATCTTCCCGGCAGGACCTTTGACAACCAGTACTTCCAAGCAATTGTGCTCGTCAAGATGGACATGGCTGCTGCAGAGAATATGGCAGTGATGTTCGTGTTGGAGGTCAATTAAGACGTCAGTTAGACCTCTAACATGATGATTATAGATCAAGGTGATGGTCCCGGCTACTTCCCTGTCGTCCTCCTCCCAATCCGTTTGGACCAGGTAGTCCCGAATCAGGTCCCGGATGGCCTCGGAACGATTCTCATAGCCCTTCTTGGCGATGACATGGTCGAATCGGTCCAGGAGGCGGGGGTGCATAGACACACCAAAGCGGACTAGTTTCACACGATCCCCCCCAGGAAGCTGTCGGCCTCGACAGCAGCCACCGCTCCATCGGCCACGGCGGTGACGACTTGCCGAAGGGGCGTTCGGCGCACATCTCCCGCGGCAAAAACCCCAGGAAGGCTGGTTTGCATCCGTTCATCGGTGATGATATAGCCCCGTTCATCGAGCTCAAGATGAGACCTTAGCCACCCGCTGTTGGGGCTGTTGCCGATGTAGACGAACACGCCGCTAGCATCAATTGCCAGGTCTGGCCCGCCTTTTGTGTCGGCGAGGAGAATCCGTTCGACGAAAGCTCCACCTTGGATCTCCTTGACCACCTTGTTCCACAGGAGTTCGATCTTGGAGTGCGCGGCCAAGTGCTCCTGCAAGATCTTGGTGGCCCGGAGTCGATCCCGCCGGTGGACTACATAAACCTTGCGGGCAAAGCGAGTCATGAACAAGGCTCCTTCCGCGGCCGAATTGCCGCCGCCGACAACGACCACGTCCTTGTCCCGGAAAAACGCACCATCACAGGTTGCACAATAAGACACGCCCCGACCTCGGAATTCATCCTCCCCAGGAACTCCCAAGGCGTTGGGAGTAGTGCCGGTGGCGATGATGAGGGCTTTGCCCTTTATCTCTTCCCCATCGGTCAGCAGTACGTGTCCCGATGATTCGGAGCGAAGATCTTTCGCTTCCGCATAGTGGACCTGGACTCCCAGGCTCTGGGCCTGCTTTTCCATTTGCTCCATCAGTTCAGGTCCGGTGATCCCCCTGGCAAATCCGGGGTAGTTCCCAATCCGATGGGTGGTGGCTGCTTGACCACCGCAAGCAAGCTTTTCGACAATGAGGGTCCTCAGCCGGGCCCTTGCACCGTAAATGCCTGCGCTCAGCCCGGCAGGACCACCGCCAACAATTACTAGATCCCAGTCCTTCAATGCCATCCTCCTTTCTTCAGCTGCGGTCACTTTTCCGCAAGACCAGTCCAGTCAGAAGGATCAACAGCAGACTTGCCCACTGCCCCCAGGTCAAAGGCCCAAGGGTCGGCGCCCCGGCGCGGAAAAATTCGATGATGAAGCGGGCAAATCCATAAGCGATGAAAAAGATGCCTAGGGAATCCCCAGGTCTTACCCTCCCCCGTTTGGACCACAACCAAAGGAACATGGCCAGTCCGAAGAGACTTTCATAAAGCTGGGTTGGGTGGCGCGGAACATCCTGGGCCCGGGACGAGTACAGGGCCCACGGCAGATCGGCGGGGATCCCATAACAACATCCATTCAGCAAACAGCCGATCCGGGTGATGGCCAGGCCCATGGCTAAGGAAGGAGCTGCGGCTTCGGCCACGACCCAAGGGGAGTAGCCATTGCGCCGCGTATACCAGACGCCAACGATGAAGCCGGCCAGCAATCCCCCCTGAAAAGAAAGTCCCCCTTCCCGCAGAGCAAAAATCCTCAAGGGCTCTTGGACATAGTCTTCCCAGGCCATCACCACATAGGTCAACCGGGCAGCGATAATCGCCGCCAGCATGACTAAGGCCGCCAAGTCAACCAAAAAGCCCTCTGCAATTCCCCAGTACTTTCCATTGCGCAGGGCCAAAACCAGACCGACACTGAAAGCGAGGGTGATCATGACCCCATAGGAGTAGAGTGGAAAGTTGAACAGCTCCACCAATATTGGTCGCAATAGCTTCCCCCCGTTCGTCGTCCGCCTTAGATCTTCGCCGCCAAAGGCCGGTTTCCTGTGAGAACGGAGGGCAAAGGGCCCTAATGTATATCTAGCAAAGGATGTGAAAAACTAAGGGCACAAGATGGAGGTGCTAAAAGGTGCAGACTATTGACCAAGTAGAATATGCCCAACTTTCTCCGAAAGAGCTTGAGGACTTGACCGCCGCTGAAAACCGACTGCGGCAATCATGGCAGGGAAAAGACGCCAACAAGGACATTTATCTGCTGGCGGTGACCCAGACCATTGAGAAATAGCCTTGCCAATCTCCAGGGAAAGGAAGGTAAGCAATGAAGGCGACGGGAATCGTAAGAAGAATTGACAGTTTAGGTCGAATTGTTATCCCCATGGAAATCCGCCGCACCCTGCGGATCAGAGAAAATGACGCCCTGGAGATCTTTACAGATCGAGAGGGCGAGATCATCTTCAAGAAATACTCCCCCATTGCCGATCTGGATGAGTTTGCCCAGGAGTATGCCGACTCCCTCTTTGAGTCCACCGGCCATATCGCCCTGATTGCCGATCGAGATGAGATCATCGCCGTTGCCGGTGCCTCAAAGAAGCAATTCATGGGCAAAGCCCTCTCACCAGAAATCGAACGGCTCATGGAAGAGCGGCAGACGGTCGTCGACAACGCCAATGAGGCTGCTATTGTGGATGATTACACAGTGATCCATAAGTCCATCGCACCCATCATCCATGGGGGAGACTTGGTTGGAGCGGTGCTGTTGCTTTCGGAAGACAAAGACATGGGCGAACTTGAAAAAAAGCTCTGCGAAACGGCCGCCGATTTCCTGGCCAAACAGCTGGGCTAGCAGGTCTCAACCCTTATCTAGGGCCGGGGCTCCTCCCCCCGGCCCTTTGCTTAGCTGCCACTGGGCTTTCGCCCGGCAAACCCTTGACCTTTGCCACCAAATATCGATACAATAAGATGGCAATGTTTGTAGGGAGCGAAGCAAATTGCCCAACAAGAATCACCAAGCAACTTATCTGCAGATGTTCATTTCTTTTTTCAAGATCGGCGCTTTTACTTTCGGCGGCGGTTTCGCCATGCTCCCCCTCATTGAGCGGGAAGTAATTGAGCGGCACAAATGGGTGGACAGGGATGAAATCCTCGACATCTACGCCCTGGCCCAATCGGTGCCGGGGGTGATCGCGGTCAATTCCTCCATGCTCATCGGATATCGCCTGCGAGGCGTGCTAGGAGCCATCGTTGCCTCCATCGGAGTCACCCTCCCCTCCCTCATCGTCATCATCGTCATCGCCAAGTACTTTCAGCAGCTCATCGCTAACGTTTGGATCGCAAGGGCCATGGCTGGCATCAGTGGTGCCGTAGCCGCCCTGATCATCAACGCGGCTTTGCGGATCGCTGGCCGGACCATTAAAGGGCTGGATACCTTCCTCATCGCCCTGCTCTCCTTCTTACTGGTCACTTTTACCCAGATCAACGTTTTCTACATCATGTTGCTGGCGGGCCTGCTGGGTTATCTCCTCAAGAGCAAAGGCGCCGCCCTCCGCAAAGGGCAGGAGCAGTAGGGAGGTGGGGGGCATGTTCTTTCTTCGCTTAATGGGCATTTTCTTTAAGATCGGCCTGTTGACCATCGGCGGCGGCTACGCCATGCTGCCTTTAATTCAAAGGGAAATCATCGACCGGGGCTGGCTAACGGCTAGGGAGTTCGTCCATATCATCACCATCGCGGAGATGACGCCCGGGCCAATCGCGATCAACGCGGCCACCTTCGTCGGCTACCGGCTGGCGGGGGTGAAGGGTTCGATCTTGACCACGACGGCCATCTCGTTGCCGTCTCTACTCATCATCCTGGCCGTTTCCAAATTCCTGACCCACTTTGAAGACCACCCGACGGTGCAGAGCGTCTTCTATGGACTGCGGCCGGCGGTAGCCGGACTGGTAAGTTCGGCAGCGATTTTCATCAGCCGGGAGGTTCTGTTTGGCTCCCGCAACCTAACCGGAGGGGCAGTCTTGGACCCTCGTCTGGGGGTAATTGCCCTCATTAGCTTCTTTGCCTTGCGCAGACTGAAAGTCCATCCGATCCTAACCATCATCACGGCTGCCGCCCTCGGCGTCCTCTTCCTCCGCTAACATACTCCCCCCCAGCAGCGCATACAGATTATTGGTGATGGCTCATGGTGGCGCTGGTGGGCGGCCCCAATGTTGGCAAGAGCGTGATCTTCAATTATTTGACCGGCGGCCGGGTCCAGGTGGCCAACTACCCGGGCACGACCGTTGAGGTCGCCCGCGGCAAAATGATCTGGGCCGGCATCAGCCTGGAGATCGTGGATACACCGGGCATCTATTCTCTCCTCCCCATCACCGCCGAAGAAGGAGTCACCCGTCGGCTGCTGTGGACAGAAAGGCCGGCTTTGACGATCCATGTGATCGATGCCAAGAACCTTGAACGCATGCTGCCCCTCTCTTTTCAGATCCTCGAGGCGGGACTTCCGATGCTGCTGGTTTTGAATATGATGGACGAAGCGCGCCGATTGGGGCTCTCTTTCAATGTTCCTGCCCTCGAGCGGGCTTTGGGAGTTAAGGTGATCCTGGCCACGTCCATCAGGGGGGAAGGGCTGCCTGAGCTGCGAGAAAAGGTGATCGCCCATGTCGCAGGGCTTTAAAGTCGATTACGGCCCAACCATCGAGCATTCCATCGATCGTCTTCTCCGCCTCCTAAGGGGCGATTACCCTTTCCATCACCGGGCTGTAGCCCTTCTGCTGCTCCAAGGGGACCAGGAAGTGGCCAATTTGACTGCCCAGCAAGAAGGTCCCCGGTTCCGGCAAATCCAGGCCATCATCAAAGGAGCAAGCCAGCTGTCGCCTCCGCCTGCATCAGCTATTGCTCTGGCCCGCCACCGCCAGGCCCAGACTATCGCCCGGGCCGTCATGGGGAAACCTTCCGTACGACCGCTAGGCGGCCTCCTCGACTGGCTCACCCTCTGGCCCCCGACAGCCTTTCCCATCTTGGTCCTGGTCCTCTACTATGGCCTCTACCGTTTCGTCGGCGGCTTTGGCGCCCAAGTACTAGTTGACTTCATCGAAGGGCGGCTTTTTCAAGGTTGGATCAGCCCCATCACCCAGGAATTGGCCTTCCGCTGGCTGTCCCCCCCCCTCGCGGGTTTGGTCGCAGGAGAATATGGGATCATCACCTTGGGCCTGCGGTATGCGGTGGGGATCATCCTCCCTGTGGTCGGCACTTTCTTCCTCTTCTTCTCTTTGCTGGAGGATACCGGATATCTTCCCCGCTTGGCCCTCCTTGCCGACCGGGGATGCAAGAAGGTGGGTCTTAACGGCCGGGCCGTCATTCCCCTAACGCTGGGTCTTGGCTGTGATACGATGGCCACCGTCGTCACCCGCACCCTGGAGACAACCCGGGAGCGGATCATCGCCACCTTTCTGTTGGCCCTGGCGGTGCCTTGCTCCGCCCAGCTAGGGCTCATCGTGGCCCTGTTGGGCCACAACCCTGGAGCTTTGGCGATCTGGATCCTGGTGGTGGGATCCATCTTCCTGGCGGCAGGCCATGCTGCCGATCGGATCCTCCCCGGACCCAAGGCCTCCTTCCACATGGAGCTTCCGCCCCTGCGGCTGCCAGCCATGGGCAGCATCATCATGAAGACCGTCGCCCGCATCCAGTGGTACTTGATGGAGATCATCCCCGTCTTTTTGGGAACTAGTCTTCTATTGTGGTTCCTTGACCAGCAGGGCTTCTTGGATCGGATCATCCACGCCCTCAGGGGACCCGTCCAGGGGCTCGGACTGCCGCCGGAGGCGGCCGGGATCTTCCTGCTTGGATTTTTCCGGCGGGATTATGGAGCTGCCGGCCTGTATGATCTGCGGGGGGACTTATCGATGAGCCAACTGACCGTAGCCGCCACCACCTTAACTTTGTTTGTCCCCTGCCTGGCCCAGGCGGCGGTCATGGTCAAAGAACGGGGACTGGTCACAGCCATACTAATCATCGCCATCATCGTGCCGCTTGCCTTCTTGGTTGGCTTTTCCCTCAACCACCTCTTAGCGCTCCTGGCAATGATCGGAGGCCTAGGCAATGGCTAAAGAAAAGAGTCCCCCGCCTGCACCCCTGACCTGTTGGCCGGTCGGCTCTTGGGGAACCGTGGTCAATTTAGCCGCCGAGGGCGACGCCCAGCTGACCAAGCTATTAGCCTTAGGGATAATCCCTGGGGCCCAGATTCACATCCTTCGCCGCAGCCCCTGTTGGGTCATTCAAATCGGATTTACCCAGCTGGCTCTGGATGATTCCTTGGCCCGGACTATTCTTCTTCTGCCGGCCCATCCGCCGGGAGCTTGAGCTTTTGACCAGGATGGATGAGATGGGGATCGGAAAGGTCGTTTTCTTCCTGCAGACGGCGGTAGTATTCGCCCTTGCCCAGGATTTCCCTGCTTATTCTCCACAAGTTGTCCCCGGGCCGCACTTCGTAATATGTTGCCGGTTCATCCTCTGGCGTCCAGGGAATGGGACCTATGGGCAGCTCGCCTGCCTCGGGCATATCGAGGGGAATGATCTCCATTTCCACATCCTGGACGGGCTGACTTTGGACCGGAACCTGCCCCCGTCTGACCAGGTAATGACCAAGCAACATCCCCCCGCACAGGAGGAGAATGCTAATGATGATCAAGGGGGTCAGCCGCTTTTCCTCGATCCCGGCGGCTAAGAAGGCTGCCTCCTTGACCCGGGACTTGCGCACTCCATAGACTTCATAGCCCGATAACGGCACTAGCTCTCCCCCGCGGACAAGTCCGAAGGACAAAGGTTCGCCGGGTCTTGTCAGCCCCCATCCGTACACCATCCCCCCGGGCGGCCAGTTTTCCCAGGTGGACAATTTGCTCAGGTTGGCTGCCCTTTCGCGAGGGGCCAGAAAAAGCCCCACTAACTGACCGTCGGGAAACCGGCGCTGCCTTTCCGCATCGGCCAACCGCCACTCTCGCCAGCCCGGCAAGGCGGACTTCTCCCCTGGCAGGGGGATCACTCCCCGGACCATTATCAGGCGACCTTGGTCATCAAAGTTGCCCACCAAAGCCGCGCCGGTCCTGCTGTCCTCCTTGGCCAGATCGATTAGAGCCAAACAAGCGCCATCCCTCAGCCTCAGGGTCAATTCCCCTTCTTCCTGATGGCCGACGATGTATCCAACACCATAGGCGGCAGGGTCGACCTTCATGACCATTCCCCCCGCAAAAACACTTCACCCCGGTGCTGGAAAATCCCTGCACCCCTCTTGTTTGTTCATGGCAAGAAAAAAGCGGGGGCTTCTCCCCCGCTGCACCAAGCTACTGAATCTCAACGGCCCAATTCATTCCCCAATTGTTGTCCCAATTGCCTCCGTTATCCCGAAAGCAGAAGTTCAACCGCTCCGTTCCGTCGATGGTTATGTCTGTCTGCCAGCACTGACCGCCCACATAGGACATGGGAATATCGGTGCTGTCTTTCCAGTCCTGCCCATAACCGACGTGCATGTAGACTTTCTGGGCTCCAGACTGGGCCAGCAACCCTTTATACTTCACTGTGGCCCGCCGCCCTTGATAAACGGGCATAGGCTTGACCGCGATCCGGCCGTCAATGAACACATCCTGCATCAAAGAACCCCCTCTGGATCGGTTTCGACCTTACCCTTGCCCAGAGAAAGATTCCTTATGCCAACCTAATTATGGCATGCGCCTCCGTCTTTACAGGAAGTGGATGAGGGAAATGACGGCTAGCACATAGACAAAGGGATGGACTTCATTGCTCCGTCCCGCAGCCAGCTTCACCAAGGGATAGGCGATAAAGCCGCCCGCTATCCCATCGGCAATGCTGTAACTGAAAGGCATTAGCGCAATGGTGATGAAGGCCGGGAGAGCTTCGGTGAAATCGTTGAAATCAACACCCGAAATGGCCGACATCATTAAGACGCCAACGATGACTAGGGCCGGTGCGGTGGCTTGGCTGGGGACCGTCAGCGCCAGCGGGGCGAAGAACAGGGACAGGAAGAACAAGATTCCGACGGTGACTGCACTGAGGCCTGTCCGTCCTCCCTCGGCGATCCCCGCGCTGCTTTCCACATAGGTTGTGACCGTGCTCGTCCCGAGCACCGCTCCGCCCATGGTGCCAATGGCATCGACGAGCATCGCCTCTTTGATCCGAGGCAAACGGCCCTGTTCATCGAGGAACTTGGCCCTGGCGGCGGTGCCCATCAGGGTGCCCATGGTGTCGAAGACGTCAACGAATAGGAAGGCGAAGATGGTGATAAAGCCCAGCTCCAGAGCTCCTCGAATGTCGAGTTTAAACATGATGGGCGCCAAGGAAGCTGGCATGCCGACAATTCCCTGATACTTCGTCACGCCCATGGGGATGCCGATGATGGTAGTGATCAAAATGCCGATGAGCATGGCCCCCCGAACGCCTTTAGCCATCAGAATGCTGATCACGGCAAGGCCGATCAAGGCAAGGGCGGGACCGGGACTGGCCAGATCCCCGAGGCCGACTACTGTCGCCGGGTTGGCGACGATGATGCCGGCGCTCGTCAACCCGATCAGGGTAATAAACAGGCCAATACCCACGGAGACTGCCCTTTTCAGGGTAGCAGGCACGGCTTCATCCATTAGTTCCACGATGCCAGTCCAAGCGAGAATGAGGAAGACGATACCGGAGAGGAAGACAGCACCCAAAGCCGCCTGCCAGCCAGCTTGAGCGGCAACAACGAAGGCGAAGAAAGCGTTAAGTCCCATGCCGCTGGCCAGGGCAAAAGGATAATTGGCGACTAAGCCCATCAACAGCGTGGTGATCCCCGCCGATAGGATGGTGGCCGTCGTCACCGCGCCTTGGTCCATCCCTGCAGCCGCGAGGATGTCCGGGTTAACAAAGATGATATAGGCCATAGTCATGAAGGTGGTAATCCCCGCGATCACTTCCGTCTTAACATCCGTATTGTTCTCTGCCAACTTGAACCTTGCTAACAACCCAAATTCACTCCTTCTTGGCCGCCCATCCCCCGCTCACCGGTGGGAATAGTGCGATCTCATCTCCATCTTTCAGTTCGTGCTCCATGGGTACGTAGCGTCCGTTGACAATTGTGACCAAATAGCCCTCCTCTTCAATACCTAATTCCCGCCGGGCGTCCATGAGGGTAGCTCCAGGCTGCAGCTCCAGCACGAGTTCTGAGCGATCGCCAAAACGATCCCGCATCATGCCAAACAATTTCACCCTTATCTGCACTTGGTCCTCCCCTCCCCTTATAGGATGCCACAACTGATATCTTTTCTTCATTGCATCCTATAGTCCTTTCACCAGTGCGAAATTACACAGGAAAACCTCACGGGCTTGCAGAAGTTTTGGATATGATAGTCATGGGGGCAGGCAAGACTAGAGTGTCGAGGTGATACCCATGACCAGCTACGATTGCATTGTCATCGGCACCGGGCCGGCAGGCTCCATGGCCCTAACATGTTTGGCCAAGGCCGGAATCCGCGTGTTAGGTTTGGAAAAAGCCATCTTCCCCCGTCGCAAGACTTGTGCCGGCGCCTTATCCGGCAGCGCCATCAGCCTGCTCCCTTCAGGATATGAAGAGCTAGTGCGACAAGCAACAGTCCGAGTCGACATCCACTGTTTGCCCGGCGGGCAGGTTAATTCCTTCCGGTTCTCCGAGCCCATCGCCCACCTCATTGACCGGGAACAATTCGACAGCTTCCTCCAGCAAGAGGCCCGGCAGGCAGGAGCGATCATCAGAGAAGGAGAACGGGTCACGGCCGTGGAGACCGACCTTGATGGGGCTATCGTCCACTCCTCCGGCGGCTCCTACCGCGGCCAGGTGGTCATCGGCGCCGATGGAGCCAACAGCGTCGTCGCCCGCAGCCAAGGATTAGGCCCAACCGTCTGCGGACTCGGTCTAGAGGTGGAGCTTGACCTGTCGCCTAGGCTGCAAAAGGAGTTTGCCGGGAGGATCATCATCCACTACGGCGAGCCGCCGAAAGGCTACAGCTGGGCCTTCGGCAAAGGAGAGCATGCCTCCTTCGGCGTTGCCCTCCTCCATAGCCGGCCGCCCGATCCGCGCCCTTATCTCGCCAAGTTTCTCACGAGGCTAGGCCTCCCCTTGTCACAGGATGCTCCCTGGCGAGGCCATCCTATTCCCTTGGGAGGCAGAAAAGGCCCCGTCAGCACCTATCGGATCATCCTTGCCGGGGATGCGGCGGGCCTGGCCGATCCCTTCACCGGTGAAGGGATAGCCTATGCCCTGGCTAGCGGCCGTCTGGCTGCAGAGCATGCCGTTAGGGCCCTAAGGACCGAGGACTTTTTCTTCACTGAATACGCTCGGGAAGTTCAAACCAAGATCGGGAGCGAGCTGGAGATAGCTGGGAAAATGGC
>JAAYLE010000192.1 GCA_012522085.1 Bacillota bacterium
ATTAAACTGGCTCGGCGCTGGGGCAAAGCAAACCGGGGGCCCGAGGCAGGACACATCATTTCCATGCGGAATTCCTTCCACGGACGGACCCTAGCGACGATCACCGCCACGGGCCAGGCCAAGTATCAGGAGGGACTCGAACCTTTGCCGGCCGGTTTCAGCTATGTGACCCTCAATGATCTAGCTGAACTAGAGGCTGAAATTGAGCGGCAAGGAGACAGATTATGTGCTATAATGCTTGAGGTGATCCAGGGGGAAGGCGGCGTCAACGTGGCCGACCGGGAGTATGTCCAGTCGGTTCGCCGCCTGTGCGATGAGCGGGGTCTGCTCCTCATCATCGATGAGGTGCAGACGGGCATGGGTCGAACGGGCAAGCTGTTCGGCTACGAGCACTATGACATTGAACCGGATATCTTCACCCTGGCGAAAGCCCTGGGAGGCGGGGTGCCCATCGGCGCCATGCTGGCCAAGGAAGAAGTAGCCAAGGCCTTCTCTCCGGGGACCCATGCATCGACTTTTGGAGGCAACCCCCTGGCTTGTGCGGCCGGTCTGGCGGTGGTCCAGACCATGGAGGACGAAGGCCTAGTTGAGCGCTGCGCCAAGATGGGCGAGTACTTCATGGAAGGCCTGCGCGGCCTGGGCAAGAAGCATCAGTCCCTTGTGCAGGAAGTGCGGGGCAAGGGTTTGATTGTGGGTTTGGAGCTTGCCCGGGGAGCCCGCGATGTTGCCGGGGCTTGCCTGGCCAAAGGGATCTTGGTCAATGCCATTGGCGATCAGGTCCTCCGGTTCCTGCCCCCCTTCATCATTACGGAGGCCGAAGTTGACCAGGTGGTCGCTGTGCTCGATGGCCTCTTGAGCGGGTTGGACTCCTGCAACTAAGGATTGTTGGCGTATGGGCGTGGAATGATTGGTCGGCCTTCGGCCCGGTCGACCAATTCTTATGCCCAAGGATAGGTGAAGGTTTGCACACAAAGCGAGGGGAGTATATGCCGAAGCGAAAAGATTTGCAAAGGGTCTTGGTCATCGGTTCGGGCCCCATCGTCATCGGTCAGGCGGCGGAGTTCGACTACGCGGGCACCCAAGCCTGCAAGTCCCTGCAAGAAGAAGGGATCGAAGTCATCCTCATCAACAGCAATCCGGCTACCATCATGACCGACATTCACATCGCCCACCGGGTGTACATGGACCCTTTGACAGTGGAGTTTGCAACCCAAGTCATTGACAAGGAGCGGCCCCAGGGCTTGTTGCCCACTTTAGGGGGGCAGACGGGCCTTAACTTGGCGGTGCGTCTTGCGGAAGCTGGGGTGCTGGAGAAGTACGGGGTTGAGCTCCTCGGAACTCCCCTGGAAGCTATTCAACAGGCGGAGGATCGGGATAAGTTTAAAGCGACGATGCAGAGCATCGGTGAACCGGTGCCCGAGAGCGCGATCGTCACCTCCTTGGCGGAGGCTCGCCGCTTCGCCGAGGAGATTGGCCTGCCCATCATCGTTCGCCCTGCCTTTACCTTGGGGGGAAGCGGCGGCGGCATGGCCCACACGATGGATGAGCTGATGGAAATTGTTGGGCGGGGGTTGAAAAACAGCCCCATCCGGCAGGTTCTTCTGGAAAGGAGCGTTGCCGGCTGGAAGGAGATCGAATACGAGGTCATCCGCGATGGGGCCGGCAACGCCATCACCGTCTGCAACATGGAAAACATCGACCCTATCGGCATCCACACCGGCGACAGCATCGTCGTCGCCCCGTGTCAGACCCTATCCAACCTGGAGACCCAGATGCTGCGGGCAGCTTCCTTGCGGATCATCGAGACATTAGGGATCGAAGGGGGCTGCAACATTCAGTTCGCCCTCAACCCCCAGGCCCTTGAGTACTACGTCATCGAAGTCAATCCCCGGGTCAGCCGCTCTAGCGCCTTGGCTTCCAAGGCTACCGGGTACCCAATCGCCAAAGTATCGGCCAAGATAGCCATCGGTCTGCGCCTCGATGAAATCGAAAACTCCGTCACCGGCAAGACGAAGGCCTTCTTTGAGCCGACGATGGATTATGTGGTGGTCAAGGTTCCCCGCTGGCCCTTCGACAAGTTCGTCACCGCGGATCGGGTCTTGGGGACCCAGATGAAGGCGACTGGCGAGGTGATGGCCATTGATCGGACTTTTGAGCGGGCTTTGCTGAAGGCCGTCCGTTCTTTGGACATCGGCATTGCCAGCCTGCGCCTCAAAGGGATGGAGACGTGGTCCGATGAGCAGGTCAGGAGGCGGCTTGAAGTTGCGACTGATGAGCGCTTGTTCGTCATCGCCGAGGCCTTGCGCCGGGGAGTCTCCCGGGAAGAAATCGCCCAGGTCACCAAGGTCGACAGCTTCTTCATCCAGAAGGTAGGCAACATCGTCGAGCTGGAAAAGCGGGCGGGGATGCTTGGCTCTGCGCTGCGGGACCTGGCCGCAGATGCCCAGCCCATCGGGGAAGAAAGAGAATACCTGTATGAATTCTTGAGCATGGCCAAGCGGTACGGTCTGGCCGATGCCACCCTGGCGGAACTGGCGGGAATACCGGAGGCCAGATTCCGAGCCCTGCGCAAGGAACTGGGCATCAAGCCGGTGTATAAGAAAGTCGACACCTGTGCCGGCGAGTTTGAAGCAGCCACTCCCTATTACTACTCAGCCTACGAGCAGGAAGATGAGGCGGAGGTGTCGGCCAGGCCTAAAGTAGTGGTGTTAGGGTCTGGACCCATCCGGATCGGCCAGGGGGTTGAGTTTGACTACTGTTCTGTCCATTCGGTGTGGGCCCTCAGGGAAGCCGGTTATGAATCAGTAATCATTAATAATAATCCGGAGACGGTATCGACAGATTTTGACACCTCTGATAGACTATATTTTGAACCTTTGACCGTTGAAGATGTTCTAGCCATTGTGGAGAAGGAAAAACCCCTGGGGGTCATCGTCCAGTTCGGCGGCCAAACGGCCATCAACCTGGCCGGGCACTTGGCCCAGGCGGGAGTGCCCATCCTGGGCACCTCGGTGGAAGCCATCGATCTGGCTGAGGACAGGGAGAAATTCGAACAGCTCCTGAGCCGCCTTGGCATTCTGCAAACGGAGGGCAGGGCTGCCCACTCGGTCGCCGAGGCTTCAGGGATCGCAATGAAGCTGGGCTTTCCCGTCCTCGTCCGTCCATCCTATGTATTGGGAGGGCGGGCAATGGAGATAGTCTACAACGAGGCGGAGCTCTTGGAGTATATGAAGAATGCGGTGGAGGTCTCTCCTGAGCATCCCGTCCTAGTGGACAGATATGTCAATGGGCGGGAGGTGGAGGTGGATGCCGTCGCCGACGGGGAAGAGGTCCTCATCCCTGGGATCATGGAACACATCGAGCGGGCAGGGGTCCACTCGGGGGACAGCATGGCTGTCTTCCCGCCCCAAAACCTCACCCAGGCGGAGATCGACACCATCGTTGCCAATACCACGGTGATCGCTAGGGCCCTCGGCGTCAAAGGCATTTTGAATATCCAGTACGTGGTGGATGACGAGGGCAAAGTATACGTGATTGAAGTCAATCCCCGGGCTAGCCGCACGGTGCCCTTTATGAGCAAGATAACGGGGATCCCATTGGTGGCCCTGGCCACGAAGATCGCCATGGGCAGCACCCTGCGGGAGTTGGGCTACCAGGGAGGGCTTGTGCCGCCTCCACCCTTCGCTTCGGTCAAGGTGCCGGTCTTCTCCTTTGAGAAGCTAGGGGACGTGGATGTCTTCTTAAGTCCCGAGATGAAATCCACCGGCGAGGTCATCGGGATGGATGAGGACTATGCCCTGAGCCTTTACAAAGGATTGGTCGCAGCTGGCTACAGCGTGCCGTCCCATGGTGTCATCCTGGCCACTTTGGCCGATAAGGACAAGGAGGAAGGGCTTGCCCTCCTCAAGGGGTTTGCGGAGCTAGGATTCGGCTTCATTGCCACCCGGGGGACAGCGGCACTGCTGGCGGGAGCAGGCATTTCCGCCGAGGTCGTCAACAAGATCGGCGAGAGCAGCCCCAATACCTTGGACATCATCCGGGAGGGCAAGGTGGACCTGGTGATCAACACCCCGACCAAAGGCAAGATCCCTCAGCGGAGCGGATTCAAGATGAGGCGTGCCGCGGTGGAGTTTCGCATTCCTTGTCTGACCTCCCTTGATACGGCCTGGGCCCTGCTTCAGGTGCTGAAAGCGAGGCGGAAAAAGAGGGAGGTTGAGGCCAGGCCCTTGAATTCATACCTAAGCTCTTGGGATTAACAAAAGGAAGGGAAGGGTTAATATGGTAAAAGTGAACAAGGTAGTCCTTGCCTACTCCGGCGGCCTTGACACCTCTGTCATCATCCCTTGGCTCAAGGAAAATTACGACTGTGAAGTGATTGCCGCCTG
>JAAYLE010000193.1 GCA_012522085.1 Bacillota bacterium
ACAATATCGCCAATGCTAATACGCCGGGCTTTAGCAGGCAGCAGGCGGTCATGTCGGCCACGACTCCCTATCCTGTGCCTGCTATGCAGCGGGGTGCGGGCGCGGGCCAGCTGGGAACGGGCGTGACCGTAGCCGAAATCAAAAGGATTAGGGACGCCTTCACCGATCAGCAGATCCGCAAGGAGACCCAGGAATTGGGACGGTGGGCCACCCGGCGGGATTTGCTGTCCCAAGTGGAGCTGATCTTCAACGAACCCTCCGATTGGGGCATCCGGGAGGCCATGGACCTGTTCTGGCAGTCCTTGCAAGGCTTGAGTCAGCACCCGGAGGATATGTCCTACCGGGCGGTCGTCCGGCAGCGGGCCATGGTCCTGGCCGACGCCTTCCAAGACGCTAGGAGGCAGCTGTTGGTCCTCAGAGCCGATGTGAACCTGGGGGCAGGGGTGAAGGTGGAGGAGATCAACGCCATCGCCCAGCAGATCGCCAGTCTAAACAGTCAAATCGGCAAGATCATCGCGGTGGGAGATGTGCCCAATGACTTGTTCGATAAACGGGATCTGCTCCTGGAGCAGTTGGCCGAAATCGTCAATATCAGCGTTACCGAGCGCCACCAAGGCATGATCTCCGTCAACGTGGGCGGCGCTTTGCTCGTTGAAGGGACGACGGCCTTTGCGATGACCGCCAGGCCCAAGGCCGATAATCCAGAGCTCATCGAGATCGTCTGGGAGCGGAATCAACAGCCGGTCCTGATCGAATCGGGGATCTTGCGGGGCATGCTTGATTTCCGGGATGGGGACATCCCTGCCTACGTGGCCAAACTAGACCACTTGGCTGCAGTCTTGATCGACAGCATCAATGAAGTCCATAAGCAGGGTGTTGACCTGCTGGGCCATCAAGGACAGAATTTTTTCCTGGGCAGCGATGCCGCGACCATCACGGTCGATCCGCTGCTGGAGGATCTCAACAGGATTGCCGCCTCCCGGACTGGGGAGAAGGGAGACGGGAGCAATGCCCGGGCCATGGCTGAGCTCAAGCATGAACTCCTTTTCAACGATGGCACCGCCAACCCGGGCGAGTTTTTCGGCGCCCTCATTGCGGCCCTGGGAGTTGATACGCAGCAATCCCAGGTGAGGGCCCGCAATCAGGAGATCTTGGTTGCCCACCTCCAGGACAGGCAGGAGATGGTTGCCGGAGTCTCCCTGGATGAAGAAATGACCAATCTGATCCGGTTCCAGCATGCTTACAATGCTGCCGCCCGGGTAATCACCGCGATGGATGAGGCGGTGGATACCATCATCAATCGGATGGGCCTGGTTGGCCGCTAAAGGAGGGCGCTGTTCTTGCGGGTTACCAACAACATGATGGCGAAGAAGATGTTATACAACCTGAACCAGGGGATGGAGCGCCTGGGCAGGCTGAATGACAAGCTCTCCTCGGGCAAAGAAGTCACCCTGCCTTCCCATGATCCGGCAGCGGTGGCGCGGATCATGAGGTTGCGGACCACCCTGATGGAAACGGAACAGTACCGGAATAATGTGGATGATATGCTTTCCTGGCTTGAAGCCACCGACAGCGTCCTGGGCAGCGTGGGCGAGGCTTTGCACCGGGTGCGGGAGCTGGTCATCTACGGCGCCAATGACAACCTGCCCGATGAGTCCAGGCTGGCCCTCGCGGATGAGGTGGATCAAATATTGAGGGGACTGGTTTTCACCGCCAACAGCACCCACGGCGTCCGGCATTTGTTTGCCGGCCATCGAACGGCCGAAGCACCCTTTGTGACGGTGGTCGGCGCGGATGGCGAGATTGAGTCTGTTGCCTACAAC
>JAAYLE010000194.1 GCA_012522085.1 Bacillota bacterium
CAAGGGGCTTGCGGCCAAGTTGGCAAAGTTGGACAAACAGTTCGAGAAGGCCGAAGACCTCCTCGTGCGGAAGTTCGCTTTCGGTCCGACCAAGATCCCCGCGGCCATCGCCTATTTCAAAGGCATGGTTGATGATGCTGTCATCCGTCAGGGACTCCTTAGAAACGCCATGTTGGAGCTGAGGCAGGTTGCGCCTGGCAAGGAACATGATGAGGGAAGCATCTTGGAGATGGTCAAGCAGGTAGTGACCGTCGCGGAAATGGAACAGGTCGACAAGTGGGAAGACATAATCGCCCACCTGCTGAGCGGCCATGCCATCTTGATGGTTGAAGGCATGGCTCCGGTCTTGTCCATCGATGTAACGGGCTGGGAGCACCGGGGTGTGGAGCAGCCCATCGCCGAAGCAGTGATCCGGGGTCCGCGGGACAGCTTCACGGAATCGATCCGCATCAACATTACTCTGATCAGGCGGCGGCTGCGGGATAGGAGCCTCAAAGTGGAGATGTACAAGCTTGGCTCCCGGACCAGGACCGATGTGGCCCTGATGTACATCGCGGACATCATCGATCCGGAAGTATTGGCTGAAGCCCAAAAGCGGCTGGAGGCCATCAAATTGGACGCCATTCTCGATAGCGGGTACATTGAAGAACTAATCGACGACTGCTGGTGGTCACCTTTTACCACTACCCAGGAGACAGAGCGGCCCGATGAGGTGGTGGCGGGCCTTTTGGAGGGACGATTTGCCATTGTGGTGGACAACTCCCCCTTCGTCGTCCTCGCGCCGACGACCATCAACACCATCATGCAGTCGCCCGAGGATTACTACCTGCCGTGGATGGTGGTATCATTAGTCCGCCTTGTCCGCTTCGTCGGCTCCTTCATCTCCCTCACCCTGCCGGCCGTCTACATCTCCCTCATCGGCTACCATCCGGAGATGATCCCCAGTCGGCTGGCCCAAAGCATCGCGGTGGCTAGGGACGGCATACCCTTCCCGTCGGCGACGGAAGCCTTCCTATTGGAAATGGCCCTCGAGCTCCTCCGGGAGGCGGGGATCCGGGTGCCTGGCCCGATCGGGCAGTCCATCGGCATCGTCGGTGGCATTATCATCGGCGATGCTGCCGTCAGGGCGGGCCTGGTCGGCCCCGTCATGGTCATCGTCGTTGCCGCAACGGCCATTTCCAGCCTATTGGTTCCCACCTACAGCTTCGCCCTGGCCCTGCGCAACCTCAGGTTCGTGCTCATGCTTCTGGCCTCCTTCTTTGGACTTTTTGGCGTGAGCATGGGGATGCTGTCCATCCTGGCCCACTTGGCAGCTTTGAAAAGCTTTGGCGTCAGCATGCTGTCGCCGTGGAGCCCTCTTAGGGTGCGGGATCTGCAAGACAGCTTGATTCGCCTGCCGCGGATGGCTCTCCACCGGCGGCCCGGCCTTTATCAAGTCCAGGACCCGACGCGCCAGGAGGATGAGCTCCCGGAGGGAAAGGACCATTGAGAAGGCTAATGCTCCTCGTCATGCTGTGCCTGGCCTTGCTCCCCGGCTGCTGGGACCTGCGCGACATCGAGCGCCGGGCCAACATCACCGCGGTCGGCATCGACCTCATTCCGGAAGAGGAGCGGGAAGGGTTGACTGGGGAAGACCCTTTGGAGAGTAAGCATCGGCCCAAGTATAAGATGACGGTGGAGATCCCCGTCCTGGGGGAACTGCGGGGCGTGGAAGGGTCAGGGGGCAGCAGCGAGGGGGGGAAACCGGCCTGGGTGCTCGCCAGCACCGGGACCAGCCCCGCCCAGATCACAACCCTCCTTGACCTGCGCCTGTGGCGGGAGCCTTCCTTTGGCCACACAAAGGTGCTGGTCATCGGCGAGGAGGCGGCCAGGGAAGGCCTGAAGGACACTATTGACTTTTTCCATCGGCATCGGGAGCTGTCGCGCCGCATGAAACTGGTCATTGCCAACGGAGACGCGTACGAGGTCATCAAGGTGTCACCGGAAATCGAAGAGCTGCTGGGGATCTACCTCGATAATCTAATCGAGCTGGTGACCCTCTCCGGCAGACTTCAGCGGAAAAACCTGGGGGAAGCCGCCCGGGAGCTTTTTTCAACGGGCAACGCTCTCCTGCCGCGGGTGCGGCCGGAAGAAACAGAAGTGATCATCGGCGGTTCGGCCGTGATCAAAAACTGGCGGCTGGTCGGGTGGTTGGGGGAGCTGGAGACCATGGGCAGTCTATTTGCCACCAACCAACTGCGGGTGGGCTTGCTGGTGGTGGGAAGTCCCGATAAGAGCACCGGGGAGGTCGCCGTCACGATCAGATCTTCCCGCACCCAAATCAAGGTCTTGCCTGCGGGCGATCGGATCTCCTTCCAGTTCAACATCTTCACTGAAGCTGATGTCGTTGAGCAGCTAGGAGGCAGGCCGCTGGATGATTCATCCTTGATCCAGTCCATCGAGGATCTTGTTGAACAAGAGATCCTTGCTGTGACCCGTGGAGCCCTTAACAAGCTCCAACGGGAATTTCGAGTTGATGCTCTTGGTCTTGGCGATTGGGTTTGGAAGCAGCAGCCAAAGATCTGGGAGCAGGTAAAGGACGATTGGGATGACGTTCATTTCCCGCGAGCCGAGTTCCAGGTCCAGAGCCAGGTCCGCATCCGCCGGATTGGGCTGACTACCTAGGGGTGGGGAAATGGAAAACGATCGAATCACTTCTTGGCAAGTAATTGTCCTTCTGATCAGTGTCATCAACGGCACCCGCCTTTTGGACCTGCCCCGGATCCTCGTTCAAGACGCGGGCCCCGATGGCTGGCTGAGCCTCTTTTTCGGGCACATCCTTGCCGTTGGGGCTGCCTTTGTGATGATCAAGCTCTCCCAAAGGTTTCCCCGCCTCACTTTCGTGGAATACAGCCGACGCATCATCGGCCCTTTCCTGGGGACGATCATCTGCCTGGCGACCGTCTTTTTGTGGACCTTGATCAGCGCCAGGATCATCAGAGTCTTTGCCGATGTGCTGAAACTGTTCGTCTTTCCCCGCACCCCCATCGAGATCATCATGTTGATGATGCTGCTCTTGAGCCTTTATGTAGTCCGCAATGGCCTTGAGCCCATGGCCCGGACGCTGGAGATCCTTTTTCCCCTGATCTTGCTCACCATCGGCCTGGTGGTGCTCTTTGCCATTCCTGAACTGGATCTGACCAATCTTCAGCCTGTACTGGCTAAAGGCTTAGGTCCCGTGATCAAGGGAGGGCTGCGCCAAGCTTTGGAACAGAGGGGGATCAAACTGTTCCTGCTGGTAATCCCCTTCATGCTGGCGCCCCAGCGGGTGGGAACCGTCGTGTTTTTGGGCCTGGGCATCAACTATCTGCTCCAGGTAATCGTCTTCATCGTGACTATTGGAGTCTTTGGCCTGCATACGGAAGACTTTCTCTGGCCTGTGAGCATGCTGGCCAAGTTCCTGGCCGTTCCCGGAGGAATAGTGGAGCATTTGGAGATCATCTTCATGATCATCTGGGTGACCGCGGCTTCCGCCAGCCTGATGGTCAATAATTACCTGGCCTGCACCGCCTTGGCGCGCCTTGCCGGTCTCAGAAAGCAGTACCCCTTAGCCTTTCCCCTGGCCCCCATCATTTTTTTCCTTGCCCTCCTGCCGAACAATGTCGTGGTGACGGAAAAGATCCTGTTGCTGGAGAGGATGTTGGGCTTCGTCATCGCGTGGATTACGCCGGGGCTATTGCTCCTCATCGCCTGGATGAGAGGTGTGAAAGATGCCTAGGGAGATCGTCAACTGGCTGGCTGAACATCTGGACGCGGGTCAGATCCTCTTCATTCTGGGGGCGGGCCTGGGCTCATACTGGATCGACGGCCGCATCCTCCAAGCCCAGGGCCTTTTCCGGGAGGCTCGCCTCGCGAGGAAAATCGGTCTTGCCTACATTTTAGGGGGCATCCTCCTGTGGCTGGTCGTGCGCTTTCTGCTGTGGCTCACCTAGGGGCATGCTCAATTTAGCTAAGAGCAGGGGGACATCCTCCGGGGAAAGGCGCCCGAAGGTCTGCTGGTTGATCATGACCACCGGGGCCAGGCCGCAAGAACCCACGCAGGCCACCCGCTCCAGGCTGAACTTGCCATCGGCAGTGGTCTCTCCAGCATCGATCCCCAAAGCGGCGGCAAAGGCGGCCAGGATCCCTCCGCTTCCCTGCACATGGCAGGCCGTTCCCTGGCAAACCCGGACCATGTTCTCGCCCCGGGGGGCTAAATAGAACTGGGCGTAGAAGCTGGCGGTGCCGAAGACATCGCTCAAAGGGATCTTTAGAGCCCGAGCGATGTAAGCTAGGTTTTCCCGGGAAAGATAACCGAACTGGCGCTGGACGTCTTGCAGCACCGGGATGAGGGGGCCCGCATCTTTGGCGTGCCTGGCCAAGATCTTGTCGAGGATGGCTGTCTCTTCCGGAGCCATCGCCAAGTGACCTAAGGTGTTGATCATGTGGTGTAGACCACCTCCCCTAAAGGTTCCTCAACTTGCCGGATTTTGGTCAAGCGGGCGGCACATACCTTAAGTTCAGGAATTCCCGCCTTAGGATCTAGGGCCGGGCTGGTCAAGCGATTTGCTGGGGCTTCTCGGTAATGGAAGGGGATGAACAGCACCCGGGGACCGACCCGGTCGGTGATCAAGGCCTTCAAGGCGATCTCTCCCCGGCGGGTGGCCACCGCAACTAGCTCTCCCTCTTTGATGCCGAGCTTCGCTGCCGTCTCTGGATTTATCTCCACATAAGGCTCGGGGCGGAAAGTCTCCAGCCCATAGGAGCGGCGGGACATGGTCCCCGTATGGTAGTGATAAAGGTGGCGGCCCGTCGAGAGGATGAAAGGATACTCGTCATCGGGGACTTCCGCGGGTTCTTGGGGACGGACGACCGCCAGGTTTCCCTTGCCTGCGGCGAAGCGTTCATGGTGGAGAAACTGGGTGCCGGGATGGTCTCGATGGGGACAGGGCCACTGGAGCCCCCGATCCCCCAGTCGGTCATAACTCACCCCTCCATAAATGGGGGTTACCGATGCGATTTCCGCCATGACGGCCGCGACCGACGGATACTCCATGGGATAACCCATGCGGGCCGACAGCTGGCAGATTATTTGCCAGTCGGGGAGGCTCTCCCCCACCGTTCTGATGGCCCTGCGGATCCTTTGAATGCGCCTTTCCGTATTGGTGAAGGTGCCGTCTTTTTCGGCGAAGCTGGCTCCCGGCAGGACCACATGGGCATACCTGCTCGTTTCCGTCGGGAAGATGTCCTGGACGATGAGAAAGTCAAGCTTGGCCAGGGCAGCCTCAGTCTCGGCCATGTCCGGATCGCTGAGGACGGGATTCTCCCCCATGATGTACATGGCCCGGAGATTCCCGGCCCGTGCTTCGGCCATCATTTCCAGCACTGTCAGCCCCCGGTCCTGGGGCAGGGGTTTGCCCCACTTTTCCTGGAAAAAGGCTCGGACTTCCTCGTTCTCAACCCGTTGGTAGCCGGGAAGGTAGTCGGGTAGAGCCCCCATATCACAGGCTCCCTGGACGTTGTTTTGACCCCGGAGGGGATAAATGCCGGTGGATGGACGGCCAACATTCCCGGTCAGCATGGCCAGATTTGCTAGGCTGGCTACGTTGATTGTGCCGGAGGTATGCTGGGTGATCCCCATGGCATAGAGGATGGTGGCCCGTTTTGAGGCGGCATAGAGCCTTGCGGCCGTAATGATATTCTCCTCCGGAACCCCCGTCATCCGCGCGACCTTTGCCGGGGGGTAGTCGGGGAGGATTGCAGCCAGCTCGGCGAACCCTTCGCACCGCTCCTCGATGAACTCTCGATCATGGAGCCCTTCGTCCACGATCACATGCATCATCCCCAAGTACAAGGCCACGTCCGTCCCCGGGGCCAGCTGCAGGAAAAGATCGGCCTTTTCCGCCAGGTCTGTCCGGCGGGGATCGATGACAATCAAGGTCGCTCCTCGCCGTTGGGCTTGGTGGAGCCAAAAGCCGATCACTGGATGGGCTTCGAGGGTGTTGGAGCCCACGACTAAGATGAGCTCAGCCTCTTCCAGCTCCGCGATGGAGTTAGTGGCCGCGCCGCTGCCGAAGGCATAACTCAGCCCCGTAATCGTCGACGCGTGGCAAAGGCGGGCGCAGTGATCCACGTTGTTTGTCCCCAGGACCAACCGGATGAACTTCTGAAACAGGTAGTTTTCTTCATTGGTGCACTTCGCGGAGCTAAGGCCCCCCAAGGCCCCGGGACCGTATCTGGTCTTCACTTCCAAGAGCTTTGCTGCCGCATAGTCTAAAGCTTCATCCCAGCTCGCCGGCACAAGCTCGCCGCCCTTCCGAATGAGGGGCTGCTTTAACCTGTCCGGATGCTGGATGAAATCCCAGCCGAAGCGGCCCTTAACGCACAGGAGGTTATTATTAGCCGGGCCATTTGCGCCCACCGCCCCGATGATCTTCCCCTGATTTGTCTGGAGGCTGATCGCACAGCCAACCCCGCAATAGGGGCAGACCGTTTGCACCTTGTCCACATCGAAGACCCGCCCCTGTCCCCTGATGAGCTTGGGCTGGAGGGCGCCGGTGGGGCAGACGCTGATACAGTTGCCGCAGAAAATGCAGGGGCTGTTTTCCAGGCCCGTATCTAACCCCGCGGCGATCTTCCCTTCAAAGCCCCGGTAGGCGAAGGTGTAGACGTTGGCCCCAACCTTCTCCGCACACATGTAAACGCACCGGCCGCACAGGATGCACTTGTTGTGATCCCTGATGAAAAAGGGGTTGTTCTCGTCGGCATCGTAATGTTTGACGGCGCCGGTGAAGGAGCTGCGCTGCACCCCGTATTGATAAGCGTAGGCCTGCAGGCGGCAGTCCCCCGTCTTTTCACAGGTAAGGCAGTCTTCCGGGTGGTTGGCAAGAAGGAGATCCAGGATCTGCCGGCGGGCATCCACCACCCGGGCCGATTCGGTCGCCACCACCATCCCTTCCTTGACGGGCGTGCTGCAGGACGCGGGCAGGCTCGTCATCCCTTCCACCTCGACGATGCAAAGCCTGCAGGCTCCGATGACGGACAGCATCGGGTGGTAGCAAAGGTGGGGCACCGTGATGCCCAGCTCGCGGGCGGCGTTGAAAATAGTGGTGCCCTCGGGCACACGGGTCCGTTGACCGTCGATGGTTAAGGTGATGCCCAAAGGGCCTCCTCCTTTCTGTCCTTGGCGCCCCCAAAGCATACTCCCGCAAGGCATCGGCCTTCCAAGTGGGCCAGGTACTCTTCTCGAAAGTAAGTCAAGGTGCTGAGCACGGGATTAGGTGCGGTCTGACCGAGCCCGCAAAGGGAGGTGAGGCGCATGGTCTGGCCGAGGCGCTCAAGTTGGTCGAGATCCTCTAAGGATCCTCCCCGGGTAGTTAGTCTTTCCAGGATCTCCAGCATCCGGAGCGTCCCTTCCCGGCAGGGGGTGCACTTGCCGCAGGATTCGTTGCGATTGAAGGAAGTGAAGAACCGGGCCAGGTCCACCATACAGGTCTCCTCGTTCAAAACGACCATGCCGCCCGATCCCATCATGGCCCCCACCTTGGTCAGGGCGTCATAGTCCACCGGGGTGGCCAGCTTATCCTCCGGAAGGCACCCTCCGGAAGGGCCGCCGATCTGAACAGCTTTGAACTTGCCCCGGCGGACTCCCCCCGCAAGCTTGAAGATGATCTCATGGAGGCTCATCCCCAGGGGCACTTCCGCCAGGCCTGTGGTGGCCGTCTTGCCGGTGATGGCAAACAGCTTAGTGCCCCTATTGTTCTCGTTGCCATAGGCGCAGAATTGATGGGCGCCTCGGTCGATGATCAAGGGCACATTGGCCCAGGTTTCCACGTTGTTGATGTTGGTGGGCTGCTCCCACAGTCCCTTTTCGGCCGGATAGGGAGGGCGGGGGTGGGGCATGCCCCGCTTGCCCATGATCGATGCCATCAGGGCCGTCTCTTCACCGCAGACAAAGGCCCCCGCTCCTTCTTTGATCTGCACGTCAAAGGAAAAGCCCGTCCCCAGGATGTCATCCCCCAGCAGCCCAAAGCGGCGGGCCTGGCTGATGGCGATCTTGAGCCTGCGGATGGCCAGGGGGTATTCGGCCCGGACATAGAAGAAGCCATGGGCGGCTCCGATGGCATAAGCGCCGATGATGAGTCCTTCCAAGACTCCATGGGGGTCTCCCTCCAGCAGACTCCGGTCCATGAACGCCCCCGGGTCCCCCTCATCCGCGTTGCACACCACATACTTGGGCTCTCCCGGAGACCTGCGGGCCAGCTCCCACTTGCGGCCCGTTGGAAAACCGGCCCCGCCCCGGCCCCGCAAGCCCGATTGGCTAACGGCTTCGATCACCTCTTCCGGAGTCATGTCCCTCAGGGCCTTGACCAACCCGGCATAGCCGCCCCAGGCGATGTAATCTTCGATCCGCTCCGGATTGATGAAGCCTGAACGGCAAAAGACGTAGCGCTGCTGATAGCGGTAAAAGGGCAGATCGGGGTAGGGCCTCGCCGGTTCGGGGATGATCCCGACCAGCCACTCCTCAACGGGCTTGCCTCCCAGGACATGGCGGTCGATGACCTTTCGGGTCCGGTCGACGTCCATGCGGCCGTAGCTGTAGCGCTCCTTGCCGCCAAGCTGAACGTCAACGAGGACTTCCTCTTCGTCCAGGCCGATGCAGCCGACCGGCACCAGCTGTACATGGGGCGCTTGCTCCTTTAGATAAGAGCGCAAGAAACGGAAGACTTCCCCGGAGCCGGCGGCCAGTCCGCAGGTGCCCATGCCAACGTAAACAGCATCATCGGCTTTGGCCTGGTGCTGGGAGCGGATTTGCTCTTGCAGGTTGATGAATTCAGCGAGTCGGCTCAAGCAGGCACCCCCAAGGTAGGAGTGCCCGGTCGCGAGGG
The DNA here is from genome assembly GCA_012522085.1 of Bacillota bacterium. GTDB lineage: Bacteria > Bacillota > Limnochordia > JAAZLZ01 > JAAZLZ01 > JAAZLZ01. Next base: position 8,907 of record JAAYLE010000194.1, read on the forward strand.
GAGCTATGTCAGGAGGAAAATGGGAAACCCCATCAGCCTTCCGATGGGGTTTCGGCAGTCTTGATGAAGGAAGCTAGGATCGTCTTCAAGCCAACGGTGGCGATGACGGCGACGAAAGCGATGGTGCCCAGTTTGCCGCCGCAGCCGTTGCTGGAGTCGAGGGCGCTGAGGTAAAGGAGTCCGGCGATGAGTCCGGCAAAGGACAGGTCATGGTAGCTCGGCAGGACCTTGTTGCTGCTCATACCCAAATAACTGCCGCAGCAAAGGGCAGCGGCCAGTTGGCCGCCAACCTCCGGAAACAACGCGGGCAAGGCCAATCCTCCGGCTAAGGCCACCGCGGCCGAACCGATGACGGCCCCTTGTCCCCGTTTGATGGACAACGTATAAGCACCTACGGCCCCCAGGACCACCGCGGCAACCAGGGCCAACGCCAAGGGGAAGGGTGCGGGGTTCCCGGAAATAGGGATGTTAACGCCCATCATCAGGGCGGTCAAATTGACGGCCAAAAAGGCCGTCGTGCCCAGCTTGCCGCCATATCCTTGGAAAACAGGTGAACTTAGGTGGAAGACTAAAGCAGCCAAAGATGCGGCCAGCAAGACGGCCCAAAGACTATTTAGAACGTATGCGGAGGACATCCCCACAAACGCGCCGCAGTAGATGGCGGCGGCATACTTGGGCCAGATGAAAGCCCCTAACAGGCCTGTGAGGCTAGCCGCGACCACCGTGCCTAGCTTAAGCTGGACTCCCAGCCAAAAGGACGCTACGGCCCCGGCCGCATGGGCAATGAGCAGTTCCATGGA
>JAAYLE010000195.1 GCA_012522085.1 Bacillota bacterium
GGCTGACTCGGCAGCGATGATCCCTTCAGGAGCTCCTTTACCCAGCTCATCGGGGTTTTGCGAAAGACGTTTCTCCTGTCCATAGGCGACAATGGAGGCAATGGTTGCACCGGCTCCCGGCAGAGCCCCAACGAACACCCCAATGATCGAGGAGCGAATCACTGTCCAGATATGCTTGCCAAACTCCTGTATGCTGGGCATGATCCGCTGAAGCTTCTGGGTGGGCGTCGTCTTGTAGCTTCCCGAATAAACCTGTTCTAACACTTCACTAAGGCCAAATAGACCGATCAGGACAGGAACGAATTCGACCCCGCTTAGCAAGTTGGTCATCCCCATTAGAAACCGCGGGTAGCCTGTGGCCAAGTCAACGCCGATGGAGGCCACGAATAAGCCGAAAAGGCCAGAGGCAAGCCCTCGCACCAGGTTGGAGCCAGATACGAAGGCGACCACGCTTAGGCCGAGTACCGCAACGGCGAAATATTCCTGGGACCGGAAAGTGGAGGCAATCCCTGCAATCGCCGGCGCAAAGACGGCTAGAGCGGCGACAGACAACAGGCCGCCAATGAAGGATGCCGTCGTCGCCAAGCCAAGGGCCCGACCCGCTTCACCCCGCTGAGCCATCGGGTAAGCGTCGATGACCGTCATGATGGCTGCCGGTGTCCCGGGGATGTTTACCAGCGTGGCTGAGATGGAGCCCCCGTACACGGCCCCACAATAGACCCCAATCAGCACGAGGATGGCGGCCGTCGGCGACATCGCGTAGGTGAACGGCACTAGGATGGCAACGCCCATGTTGGCAGTCAACCCCGGCATGGCCCCGAAAATGATGCCGAAGAAAACACCGCCTAATAGCAGGAGAAGGGTCATCGGCTCCAGCACCAATGACCAACCAAGGGTATACAAGTCAAAAGAACCTGGTTCCACTCCGGTCAACTCCTCCAGTCTCAAGTCAAAGGGGTACCCTCAGCAAGACAACAAAGATCCCGTAGATGCTAAGTGAGAGTCCGACACTAAAAGCCAGGACGCGAACAAGCGGGCGCTCGCCAAGCAGCAAAGCTGCCCCGGTCAAGAAAGCGAAGGTCAGAAGCAAGAAAGCTCCGCGCAGGATGCCCAGGCTGTAGACCAGGATCATGACCAGGAGGAGCAGGGTGATGATGATGTTCGCAAGTTGCCCTACGGACGCGGCATCGATACTCCTCGGCTGTCTTTTTTTCCAGGCCTCGATTCCAGTCAAGATCCCGAGGACAATGAGCGAAACGGCAATTGCACGGGGGAAAAGGGCAGGATCGTTGGCGGGATTGGGTTCCCGGGGATATGTACTTGTTCCGCAATAGATCGCAATCCCGGCAAGGAACATTACTGCCATTGCTATCCAGTCTTTGATCAATGCTCCACCCTCCTGCCCTTTTGCTGCACTACCGCGTCGGGGTAGTGGTGATTAGTCCAAGTTCAGCCAACAACTGCGAAACGAGGACATCTTCTTGCTCCATCACTTCCCGGAATCCTTTCCCGTCTAGATAAGCGATGTTGATCCCGGCGGTGTTCATGGCCGTCTTGAATTCTTCCGAAGCCGCGGCCGCGGCAACCTTCTTTTCTAAGTCCGCTACCACATCCACCGGTGTCCCAGCTCGGACCACCAGCCCCCGCCATACCCCATAGGTTACATCGATGCCCCGCTCCTTTAACGTAGGAACATCGGGGAACAAGGCATCCCGCTCGTCGGCCATGACGGCCAGGGCCTTGAGTTCCCCAGCATCGACTAGTGCCTTGACCTCCGCCGGACTGATGGTCATTGCTTGGATCTCACCGGCAATGGCAGCGGCAATCGTCGGTGAGCTGCCGGCATAGAAGACGAAATCAAGTTCGATCCCGACTTTCTCGGCAAAGATCAAGCCGGCCATATGCCAGATTCCACCCCGTCCGGAGCAGCCAACCCGCACTTCACCCGGATTCTCTTTAACGTATTCGATGAACTCTTCGATGGTGTCGGCAGGGAAGTCTGCCCTGACGGTGATGGCTGACACGTCCTCGGCCAAGACGCCAATCGGAATCATGGTCGTTAAGGGATCGATGTGGGGTTGACCCGTATAGGGCAGAGCGGAGAAAGTCCGGGAGATGATCAGCAGGTGATAGCCGTCGGCTGGTTCGGTAATTAGCTTGGCCGCGGCTGCTCCTCCGCTGGCGCCAGTGATGTTGAGTACCACTACCGGCACACCGAGTTCTTTCTCCAAAGCCGGCTGAATGGCTCTGACGACCACATCCATGTTGCCTCCCGGGGCCGCCCCGACTAGTACAGTTACCGGGCGCTCCCACTTCACCGAGGCGAAGGCCAGTGTACTGACGCCTATCAGTAAAACTAGACTGATAACCATCACGGACATAAACCGTTTCATCTAGTGACCCCCCTTGGTTTTTGGGTTCATCAGGCTCAGGATTTCGTTCCCACCCCACCTCCTATTGGCACCTGTTTTCTCAGATTGTGCAGTCTTTCCACAACATTTATAGTTTCTAGTCTTCTCTGCAATCATAGTTCCTGCATGTTTTATCTTGTCTTTTCTGTCACCAAAGTCGTTTGATGCCTTGCTAGGGGCAGGCGGCTGGACAACGAGATTAGACACAAAGCAAGAAAGGGGTAATTATGTCAACGGCTAGCATCACAGAAATTCCCACACGAAGGTATTCCTTTTCATCATCATCCAGTACAACAATTTCACCCGTAGAGGTGAAGTTGACTTTCTAGACCCGCTCTATCATTTGCTGCCGAGAACCTATGGCCCGATTAGGTTGTCCCCCTATGACAGTTCGTCTCCCCACTCTCGTTTCACTAAACTGATTTCGGGGAAGGAAAAGGATTGACAGCCATCGAATAATAAGTTTCGTTAGCCAAACGCTATGTCCGCGTGAACATAACGTCTTTTGGGATACGCCGCCAAAGGAGGTGCAAGGCAACCTAGAGGCGACTAACGCAAGATTAATCAGAAATAGGAGGGAGCATAGTTGAAAGAATACTTGTCCATCTTAGTCGGTCTGGCATTGGTTCTAGTGATGGCTGGAACCGGGATAGGTTCTGAACGGGTGATCCGGATGGCCACCACCATAGGCCCTGTTGACGCCGGCATTGTCGACACGCTAATCGATCTTTTCGAGGCAAAGACCGGTATCAAAGTTGAATACGCGAAGGCTGGTACCGGCAAGGCTTTGGAAATGGCTAAGACTGGTGATTTTGACATAGTTCAAGTCCACGCCAAGGAATTGGAAGAGAAATTCGTAGCCGAGGGTTATGGTACTGAGCGGATCGATCTCATGTACAACGACTTCGTCATTGTAGGGCCCAAAGACGATCCGGCCGGGATTAAAGGACTTCCCCTCCCCGAGGCACTAGAGAAGATCATGGATACAGAGTCTCTCTTTATTAGCCGCGGCGATCTGTCGGGCACCCACGTGGCCGAGCGGAACCTATGGATAGCAGCGGGATTGGAACCCAAAGGCGATTGGTATTTAGAATGGGAAGGTGGTCCCCAAGGCAACTCCGCCACCCTCCGCTACACCGATGAACGACAAGCGTATACCGTCATCGACCGGGCGACCTATCTAGTTCTCAAGAACGACATCTCCCTAACCGTTCTGGTGGAGAAAGACGAAGCGATGCTAAACTTCATCACTTTGATTCCAGTGAACCCCGAAAGGTTCCCTCAGGTGAATTATGATTTGACCATGCAGTTCGTGGACTTCCTGACATCGGAAGAGGCCCAGATCGTCATCCGCGACTTCAAGAAGGACGTGTACGGCGAGGCTTTGTTCTTCCCCAACTCGGCCAAGTGGCGCAGTCTGCATGGCAAGTAAGCTGGCTGTCAGGGCATAGGAAAGGTTGAAATGGTCCGGGAGCACAGCTCCCGGTTTTTTTGGTGACACAAGACCAAGAAGAAAACGACGCAGTGTGTCAACGCCGATCGGCATTAGAGCTACTCCCACTCTTTATCGTTGGCACCGTGGCGCAAAGACTGAGGCACCCAGGATATCCCGGGTGCCTGCTTGCCCACCAGCTTATTTCTGAATTTCCCACAAGCAGCGTTTGGGAGAAACGATCTTGCCTTCCTTTTTAAGTTGGCCCATGATCTTGTCCACTTCCTTGCGATCAAGACCTGTGGCTTCAACCACAGCACCGGCCCGAACGGGCTCTTGCGCTTGCTCGAAAAACTCCAAGACCTTCTGGTAGTTGTCCATGGTACCCTTCCTTTCTTATCTCCTTTCGTTGGGAAATTATAACCTATTTAGTTTGTTTGGTCCAGGTGGCTGGACAATAAAGAGGCAGGCCTACCCTTTAGGATGTCCTAAAGGGCGGCCTGCCAAAGGAGAGTTGAACCGTTAGTCGGCGATGACCGACAGACCAGCGATGCGACCGAAGATGACCGCCTTACCGACGGCAGTTCCGGTCATGTAACCAGCACCGTGGACACCACCGGTCACTTCCCCAGCGGCGTACAAGCTGGGGATGACCTTGCCGTAGACATCGATGACCCGGGCGGAGCTATCGATGAGGATGCCGCCGTAGGTGCCGAAGATGACCCCTGTGGAGGGGAAGGCGTAGAAGGGGCCTTCGGTTATCTTGACCAGTTTGCCCGAACCGGCATTAAGGGAGGCGCGGCCACATTCGGGATCGAAGCCCTGTTCGGCATAGCTGTTGTAGCGTTCGACAGTAGCCTTGAGGTTTTCCGCGGGAACATCGATCAAAGCCGCCAATTCTTCTAGAGTATCGGCTTTGTAGACCATGCCCTTATCTTCCAAGTCGAACAAGGGTGTCAGAGGATCCTTGGTGGCTTCGGCCCGGATCTTGGCATCGTAGATCTGGTAAGCGATAGCGCCGGGTTGGGCCAAAGCAGCGTCACCAACGGCTTTGTAGTTGATGGACTCATCGACAAACCGTTCGCCGTTCTGATTGACGATGATAGCACCGCTGTAATAGGTGAGCGCCAAATCGTCGATGGTCTTGCCTTCAGGATGCATACCGAAGGTAGCCTTGATGTAAGGCATGTCGACGATGTCAGCACCCAATTCCCAAGCCATCCGCAAACCGTCACCGGTGGAACCGGCACCGACCATACCCATGGCGCCAGCCATGACGGGGACGAACTTTTCTAGCAAGCCGGAATCGCGGCCGAATCCACCACTGGCCAGGACGACGCCTTTGCGAGCCAGATAAGTGACTTCCTGACCGTCCTTTTCAGCCAGAACACCGATGACTTCCTTGGTGCCAGGCTCGGTCAACAACTTGACGGCTTTGGTGTTTTTCAGGATGTCCACACCTTTGCTTTCGGCAGCCGCCGCCAAAGCGTTGATGAATTGGACGGTGTTCACGTAGTGGGCCCGGGGTACGCTCATCCCGCCGCCTTGACCGACGTCGACGAACTCAACCCCTTGTTCTTTGAGCCAGTAGAAGGTGTCCAATTGGTTGTCCATATAGGCCTGAACCAGTTCGGGGATGTTCTTGTTGCGCCCTTCCCGCATCATTTCTTGGTAGAAGAGCTCCGTCGAATCGACGATTCCCCGCTCCTTCTGCATGTCGGTGCCGGCGAAGGAAATGGCACCACCAGACAAGACGGTGCTTCCGCCCAAGAAGGGCATCTTTTCCAGAAGAATGACGCTCGCTCCACCCTCCGCCGCCGCGTTGGCCGCCGACAAGCCTGCGGCACCGCCGCCAATGACGACTACGTCGACTTCCACCGTTTGCGCGCTAGCGAAGGCCGACAAACACAATACGAGAATGCTTAGTACGACTACGGCTTTTTTCATAAGGAACCCCCTCCTAATGTGATTTGTGCACGCTATCACCAATTCGACGAGGGTCAATTATCTCCTTCTAGCTCGCAAAACTTTCTTGTTGCTCCTGAATACGGGCTTTCTCTGAGGTAAAATTTGGATATATGATCACCGTTTTATGGCTGAGCGACTACGACATCACTGTTTTTTCCTTGCCGCGGCATCGTCCACCGCAGGAACTCAGGGCGATAGAATTGAATGTGGGTGAAGATATTCCTGAGGCCCTATGTTCCCTCAGAGGATAATCGCTGAATCAACAAGGAGGGACACCGGTGGACATTCAGACCGTCGATGTCAAAGACAAGACAATCGCCATCGTCCGCACCCCCGTAGTGACCGGATGATCCTGCCTAAATCGGCTATCTATGAGGATTTCTTTGACTTGAAGACGAGACTGGCAGGCGAAGTCCTGTGCCAGTCGTAGTCTAAGAGATTTTATTTACGAAAGCAACCAAGGGAAGCCTGTGTTTTTCGTGGCCGATGAAAGGCAGGCCATCGAAAAGTTGAGCATGGATTGAACTATAGCGGA
>JAAYLE010000196.1 GCA_012522085.1 Bacillota bacterium
AAAAGGCCGGCGCCGCCGCCATCACCCTCCACGGCCGCACCAGGGATCAGTTCTATTCGGGGGAGGCGGACTGGGAAGTCATTCGAAGCGTCAAAGAGGCCCTGACCATCCCCGTCATCGGCAACGGCGATGTTAAGTCCCCCTCAGATGCCCGCGACATGTTCCAAGCCACAGGCTGCGACCTGGTGATGATCGGCAGAGGCTCCTTGGGCAATCCTTGGATCTTCTCCCAAGCAGTGGAAGTCCTAAATGGCAAAGAGCCCTTTGCAGTCACCCCAGCCCAGCGGGTGGATATGCTCCTTCGCCATTTGGACATGCTGCAAATACTCAAAGGCCCCAGATTGACCCTGGGGGAGAGCCGCCGTTATGTAGGCTGGTATCTCAAGGGGCTGCCCAAGGCGGGTCTGATCAGACAAAAAGTTACCAGAGCCGAAACATTGTCGGAGGTAAAAAATATTCTCCAGGACTATTTGTCCGATTGAGCCGGCAGCAACAAGGCTCCTTTTCTCGTAGTACAGGGGGGAGCCCATTCGATTCATAGAGAGGAGATTTGTCGTGAGGATTTCTGCCGATGAACTAAGGAAGCTATCCATAGACATCTTTACCAGGGCCGGTGTTCCAAAGCCAGCCGCGGTGAGGGTTTCGGAACATTTGGTCAGTTCTAATCTCGCGGGGGTGGACTCCCACGGAGCAATCCGCATCCCCCAGTATGTCCAACGGATCCGCGATGGTGAAATCGATCCTTCCGCCCAATCGGAAATCGTCAACGAAACGCCATCGACGGCTCTGATCTACGGCCATTGGGCCTTTGGTCAGGTGGTGGCCTTCGACGCGGTCCAGTTGGCCATTGACAAGGCAAAGGCCCAGGGGATCAGCATTGTTTCGGTGCGCAACTCCACCCATATAGGGCGATTGGGCGAATACGCCGAAATAATGGCCAACGATGGCCTCATCGGGTTCATCGCCGTCAATGGTCAAGGCGCCGGCCAGTTCGTCGCCCCCTCTGGCGCCCGGGAGCGCCGTCTGTCCGTCAACCCTATGGCCTGGGGCATCCCAACAGGAAGGCCTGATGAGCCCTTTGTCCTCGATATTTCCACCGCGGCGGTGGCAGAGGGGAAAATCCGGGTCAAACGCAATCGGGGCGAAGCTATTCCCGAAGGATGGGTCATCGATGCCGAGGGCAAACCAACCACCAACCCGGCTGACCTTTACGGTCCACCGGAAGGCTGTCTGCTGCCCATGGGAGGCCATAAGGGCTATGGTCTCAGTCTTGTCGTAGACATGCTGGCCGGAGGCCTAAGCGGCGGCGGCTGCAGCCGACCCAACGTAAAGCGCTTCGGCAATGCCATCGTCATCATTGCCGTCGACCCGAGCTTTATCAGACCGGGCCAAGAGGTTGCCGAAGCAGTCGGCAGTCTGATCGATTACGTGAAATCGGCCCAGCCCGCCAAGGAAGGGGCCAAGGTGATGGTCCCCAACGAAATCGAGCTGCAAACCCGCCGACAACGCCTGGCGGAAGGCATCGAGATTGAAGACGAAACCTGGAATTCAATCGCGGCTACTGCAAGAGAGCTGGGTATTGAGCTTTAAGACAGGGGCCCTGCCGACGGCAGGGCCCCAGACTGTCGAAAAACCTCCGCGTTCTCCCTGATTAAGGGGTCGCGGAGGTTTTTGCTTCGTGGTAAGATGTAGATGGTGATGGAAATGCTTGAAAGAACCGCTAATAGAAGGAAGTACATGCAGAT
>JAAYLE010000197.1 GCA_012522085.1 Bacillota bacterium
CTTACGGAATATTAGTATGTGATGCTCATAGGCCGAACTAATATTGAGATAGTGGGACTTAGCGAGAATTGGCGGCTGTCGAGGAAGGTTTCGGTAAGCTTTCTATCCGAACACTACATAATCTAGCCTGGGTTTTGGCTCGATACTCAAAGTGTGGAGTACATCCACCGGGATAGGGGGTGAGGAGGGAGCCACATTTTGCTGATCAACTGGAACTTCACCAAATCTAAAGGAGGTTGAGAACGTGAAGAGGACCTGCTTTACCATCGTCATTATCGTTGCGCTTCTGGTTGGTTTCGCGGCAGCCGGATTTGCTGCCCCCAAATGGACGCTGAAGTGCGGAACGGTCACGGCTCCCGAACACTCGTACAACCTTGGTGTCAAGTATTTTGCCGAGATCGTGGAGAGGGAGACGGGCGGTCAGGTCAAAGTCGAGGTGTACCCCAACTCCATCCTCGGCGATGAAGACGACTTGGTCGAAGGGATGCTTTTGGGCACTATCGACATGGCCGTTGCGGCAACGGCGAAGCTGTCGAGTTTCGTTCCCGAGGCGGACCTGTTCAGCCTGCCTTTCCTGTTCAGGGATTATGATCACTGGGCAAAGGTCTTGGATGGACCCCAAGGCGCCCGCATGAAGGAGATCATCGAGTCTAAGAGCGATCTCATCCTGCTGGGCTATTGGGGATGCGGAACCAGGATGCTGTTTAACTCCCAGAAGCCGGTTGTCACCCCCGATGACCTGCGCGGGTTGAAGATCAGGACGATGCCCGGCCCGGTGGATATCCAGACCTGGGAAGACCTCGGGGCTATCCCCACGCCGGTGGCGTGGCCGGAGCTGTACTCTGCTTTGAAACAGGGAGTGGTTGACGGCGCCGAGAACGATCCGGCCAACATCATTCAGCAGAAGTTCTATGAGCCCTGTCCCTATATCTCCCTGACCGATCACCAGATCGCTGTCCGGCTCTTCCTCCTGTCCAAGCTTACCTGGGATAGGCTGCCTGAGGACATCCAAGAGATCATCGTCAAGGCAGCCGCGGAAGCAACGCTTTATCAGCGGGAAGTCGACGCCCTGTCTGTTGAAGAGGGGCTGGCAATCCTGGAGGAGCAGTATGGAGCCAAGATCAATCAGGTGGACAAGGCTAAATTCATCGAGCTCACCGAAGCTGTAAGACAGGATACGGCGGCCAAGCTGGGCCTTGAAGATATGTACAAGGCCATCCTGGAAACAAAATAGTCCAAAGGCCAGGATCCGATGGACCGGGATCCTGGCCGTCTCTTTGGAAGCCTGGAGGAATGATCATAGGTGAGGTCTTTCACTAGTAGGTTAGACAAGATACAAACTGTCTTGGTTGGCATCCTCCTCGCCGTCTTGCTGGTAGTTGTGTCAATGCAGGTGTGGACCCGCTTTGTGAGCTATCGGCCCTTCGTGTGGACCGAGGAGGTAGCCCGCTTTTGCCTTGTGTGGACAGTCTTCCAAGGCGCCGCGATCGCGGTGAACAGAAAGGGCCATTTCGTTTTAGATGTGCTCCCATCGGGTACTTCCGAACAGACCCGCAAGATCCTAGCGCTGCTATCTTACCTTTTCATGTTTTGGATGGCCTACGTCCTCGTTTACCACGGGTGGGCCTTTGCCGTATCGGGTCTGAAGAGGCTTTCCCCAACCATCGAGATGCCCATGTTCTGGGTTTATCTTGCCATTCCCACCTCCGGGGTGTGCATGATGGTCTACATCCTCGGTCATGTGATCGAGCTGCTATCCGTAGGTGTATCAGTCCAAGACAGAAAGGATGTGTAAGGTGGCTCTCGTCCTTCTTTTCCTCGGACTCATGATATTGATGGTCATCGGCGTCCCCATCTCCTTTGTCCTTGGGGTTACCTCGGTGGCGACCATTAAGTCCCAAAGCCCCCTTCCTTTAGTGCTGGTCATCCAGCGGATGTTCGTGGGCCTCAACTCATTCACCCTGCTGGCGGTGCCCTTTTTCATGTTGGCCGCCAACCTGATGAACAACGCGGGCATCTCCAACAAGCTGATTAGGTTTTCCCAAGCCTTAGTAGGGAACGTCAGGTCTAGCCTGGCCCATGTCAACGTCATCGTCAGCATGATCTTCGCCGGCATATCCGGCTCTTCCCAGGCTGACACCGCGGGCATCGGTTCAGTCTTGATCCCCGCCATGGAAGCCGATGGCTACAGCAAGGAAGCGAGCGTGGCTGTAACGGCGGCATCATCCACCATCGGGGTAGTCATCCCCCCCAGCATTCCCATGGTTGTCTACGGCTCCACCATGGGCGTATCCATCGCCGGCCTTTTCCTCGGGGGACTCATTCCCGGTATCCTGGTGGGTCTAGGGCAGATGTTGATCATTGCTCTCCTTAAGGAGTATGATATCAGGCGCAAAGGCAAACCTTTTTCCTTCCAGGAACTATTCGCCAGCTTCCTGGATGCTTTTTGGGCTCTAGGGACCCCAATCCTGATCATCGGGGGGATCATCAGCGGCGTCTTCACCGCGACGGAAGCTGCCGTCGTCGCTTCGGTCTATAGTCTGTTCGTTGGTCTTGTCATCTACAGGACCCTGAAGCTATCGGATTTGCCCAAGATCTTCATGGATACCGCCGTCTTTAGCTCTATCTCCCTTTTCTGCGTGGCCACCGCGTCGGTGTTCGGCTGGCTCCTTGCCTATTACCACGTACCCGATGCGGTATCTGCCTTTCTCGGCCGATTTGCCGACAGCCCTATCCTCATCATGGCGATCATCAACATCGTCTTCTTGATGGTGGGCACGTTCATGGACGCGATACCGGCTATCATGATCCTGGCTCCGGTCATCGGACCGATAGCCCATGCGGCGGGCATCCACCCGATCCATTTAGGCGTAGTCATCGTTATGAACCTGGCCATTGGCCTGATGACGCCGCCCTATGGACTGTGCCTGCTGCTGGCCTGTACAATTGCCAGGATACCGGTCAAGCAAGCCCTGCCGGCATTGGTGCCCTTCTTCATCATCATGATCGGCACCTTGCTTGTGGCCACTTACTTGCCGGAAGTGGTGATGTTCGTCCCGAAACTATTGATACCTCAGTTCTTATAATACTAGGGGGGAGTGATTAGATGCCCGTAGTTACAAGGACCTTTCCCAGGGTGGAAAGACTGAGGGATTCCCTCCTGGCGACGGAGTCGGAGATTTGTCATGAGCGGGCGCTCCTCGTCACAGAAAGCTACCAGGAGAACGAGGGCCTGCCCATCCTGATCAAACGCGCGAAGGCCCTAGCCAAGGTCCTGGCTGAAATGACCATATTCATCCATCCGGATGAGCTGATCGTGGGGCACCAGTCAAGCAAGAGGAGAAGCCCTCCGGTCTTTCCCGAGTTGTGTGTGGAATGGATCGAGACTGAGCTTGACGAGTTTGAAACAAGGAAGCACAACCGTCTCAAAGTCAGCGAGGAGACGAAAAGGGCCCTGAGGAGCATCCTTCCTTATTGGAAGGGCAAGACGGTTTATGATCGGTTCCTGGCCCTGCGCCCCGAGTCTGTCGCCAAGGCGGTAAGCTTTGGGCTCATTGCCAACACCCATGAGAAAAATGCCCTCGGCCACGTGGCCCTCAATTACAAGAAAGTATTGGCGAAGGGCTTCCGGGGCATCAAGGAAGAAATAGAAGATGCTTTGTCCCAGCTGGACATAGCCAGCCCCGACTATTTGCCCAAGTATGAGTTCCTCCAGGCAGCATCGATTGTTTGTGATGCCATCATGGACTTTGCCGGGCGTTATGCGAAGCTTGCTCGGGAGATGGCCGAGGAAGAATCCGATCCGGTGCGGCGGCAGGAGCTCTTAACGATCAGCGAGATCTGCGCCCATGTGCCCGCCAACCCGCCCCGGACCTTCCATGAGGCTTTGCAGGCCTTTTGGTTTGCCCACCTCATCCCCTGGATTGAAGCCAACGGCTACTCTATCACTCCGGGGAGGCTGGACCAATATCTTTACCCATATTACCGGTCCGATCGGGAAAGGGGCGTATCCAAAGAGGAGCTGCAGGAGCTGTTGGAGTGCCTCTGGGTCAAATTCAGCGAGGTCCTCCGGGTGGACGATAAGGCGGTGGCCGAGATCTCTAGCGGCTATCCCCTGGGGCAGAACGTGGCCCTCGGCGGAGTGCTCCCCGATGGCACCGACGGCACAAATGAGCTTTCTTTCATGTGCCTTGAGGCCCAGGCCCATATCAGGCTCCTCCAGCCCAACTTGACGGTGAGGCTCCACGCAGGCACTCCCGATGATTTCCTCAAGGCAGCCGTTAGAGTGATCTCCCTGGGCAACGGCATGCCCCAACTGTTAAACGATGAGCTCATCATCCCGTCCCTGGTGCAGAGGGGCATCCCCATCGAGGAAGCAAGGGACTACATCCCCGTCGGCTGCGATGAGATCACCGTTGACGGGACCTGGGGCAGGTGCAACGGGGGCTATCTCAACTTCGCCAAGGTCTTGGAGCTGACCCTGAATAATGGCCGCTGCCTCCTCACCGGGGAAAAACTAGGCCTGGAGACGGGGGACCCGGCCGGCTTCCAAACCTTCTCGGAGCTGATGGATGCGTACCATCGGCAGTTGGAGCATGCCGTCGGCATCCAGGCGGCAGCCGCCAACATCACCGACCTGATCCACGCGGAGCTTGCTCCCTGCCCGACGGTATCGATCCTAGTTACGGGGTGCATCGAAAACGGCCGGGATGCCACCCACGGGGGAGCCCGCTACAACTTCACCGGACCTGTCGGTGTGGGCTCGGCCACCGTCGGCGACTCCCTGGCCGCCATCAAGAAGCTGGTCTACGAGTCAAAGGCTATCTCCCTCGAAGACATCATCCAGGCTATCCGGCAGGACTTCGTCGGCCATGAGCCCCTGCGGCAAATGCTCATCAACCGGGCCCCCAAGTTCGGCTGTGATGAGGATTACGTCGACGATCTGGTGATCGAGATCACCAAGGATTTCTTTGACCAGGTGGAAAAGCATACGAATCCCAGGGGCGGCCCCTTCATTCCCGCCCTATACTCAGTGACGGCCCAGGCGGGCCTTGGGCGGCTTTCCGCAGCCACCCCCGACGGCCGTCGGGAAAGGACGCCCCTGTCCGATGGCATCTCTCCCTCCAATGGGAGGGACCTGGCCGGGCCTACAGCCGCGTTGAAATCCGTCTGCAAAGTTGACCTGATTCGGGCGACAAACGGCGTCATTTTCAACCTCCGATTCAGTCCCTCTGTCCTGAGCGATGGCGACGGCCTCAATAAGATCGCCCAGTTCCTGCGCACCTTCGTTGATCTGGGGGGCTTCCACATCCAGTTCAACATCATCTCCACCGAGACCCTCAAAGAAGCCCAGCGAAATCCCGAAGCCCATCGGGGGCTGGTTGTTCGGGTTGCAGGATACAGCGCCTTCTTCGTTGAGTTGTGCAAAGAAGTCCAGGATTCGATCATCGCTCGTACAGAGCAGTCTTTCCGCTAGAAGCACCGGGAAGGGCGACGGCCCTTCCCGGTATTCGCGTCAGGCCGCGGGTTGCATCACTGGAGAAGGGCTGGTCATAAAACCGACTAGCTAAGAAATGTTCCCGGGGCTTGCCCGCAATGCATTCCACGGCAAGGTTCACCGCCGCCCCGAACGTCGTAAAGGACGACCGGTCCGGGGCATTTGTGCCTCACGGCCATTCTCTCCTCAAACCTACCGAGACAACATCCCAAAGGAAGTAGGCTGCCTAGAATAACGGACTGGAGACGCGTTAAAGTCCCAGTTAGGATCCATGAATTATTATTCTTGCGGACATGTGGGCCAGGGAGGAAAAACAAGTTGGGGCGAGAAGAAAATGGCGACAGCGACATAATTCGAGCCTATGCTGTCGAATTAGACAGAAAACAACAAGAATATGGAGGTGTAAAACAAAACGCTGCGCCAGGTGACTTCGTCGGTAGATGAAGGAGAGGTCTTAGCAAACTTATCCAGCCGGAGGTGCGAAAATGTCCTTCAAAAGGTTATTTAGTCTTTGTGTGCTTGCCGCTTTGATCTTCTGTCAATTGCCAGCAAGTCCCGTCTCGGCAGCCGACTATCCCTCGCGGGAAATCAGGCTGATAGTCGCCTCCAATGCCGGGGGCGGAGATGATGCCATCGTTCAGATGCTCATACCTTATCTGGAAAAGTACTTGGGACAACGCATCATTTGTGAGTACAAACCTGGCGCCGGCATGACGGTGGCCTGGGGTTATGTGAAGCACAGTACAAAACCTGATGGGTACACTCTGCCCATGTCCAAAGTCCCTCATCTGCCAGCTACGGAGATAACCCTCAAGGAAGAAAAACAGCATGAGTGGGATGATATCGATCCCTTGTATAACATCGTCGTTGACCCTAACGTGCTCGTTGTCAGGGCGGATAGTCCCTTCCAGACCCTTGAGGACTACATTGCGTATGCCCATCAGAACCCGGGGAACGTAGTTGTGGCCGATACGGGCATCTATGGCGATGACTGGATTGCCAACATGAAGCTGCAAAGAGCAGTCAGAAAGACTTATCCCGATTTCGAGGCAACGTATGTGTCCATGGTGTCCGACAACCTTGTTTTGCAAGCCCTGTTGGGTGGACACATCGATGGTGCAATGATGAACGTTGGTGGGGTATTTGACTTGATCGAAGATGGCAGAGTCCGTGCTTTGTGCGTCCTCGACAACCAGCGAGTCGACTTTTTGCCGGAGGTCCCAACTGCCGTTGAGCTGGGCTACGATGTTACAAACAGCTCATCGCGAGGCTTTTCGTTCCTGAAAGGTACACCGCCTGAGATCAAGGCAATCATGGAGGATGCCCTTCACAAGGCGGCTAACGATCCGGAGTATAGGGAGAAAGCTGCCAGGGCCGGCATCAACATCGCGACGATGAACAGCGAGGAATATGCCGAGTTTATGAACAGGGAACTGGAAATCCTCAAGGAGATCTTCGCTGAGATCGAAGCCCAATAGACATGATCAGGCGATTTGATGAAGGGGGCAACCTCCTCCATCAAATCGCCTAACACATGGGAGGGGGACAGGGGAACTTGAAACGGGACACGATTACCTTGTCATATCGGAAGGCGAGTATTGTTTTGTCCCTCTGCTTCATAGTGGGGGCAATATATTTATATTCGATTACCTTCCGGTGGAAACCCGGCACCCACGCTACCTTGCCGAGGCTGTCCCTGACGATGATCATATTATTAAATGTGTTAGCTATCGTACAGGAGATGCGCAGGCGAGGCGATACCAAGAACATGACTTTTTCCAAGCGCTCCTTGGGGCGTTTGCTGATGGCGATTCTGATAACGGCCATCTATATTGCCTCCATCAAGGTATTGGGTTTTTACCTTAGCTCCCTATTGTTTCTGACCGGGATGATGTTTTTCGTGGGGGCAAAAGGTCTAATGCTCACAGTTGGCATCCCGCTGGTGTTTACGATAAGTCTGTACGTTGTGTTTGGACTTTTCCTAAGAGTAAATGTCCCGACAGGCATGTTCTGACAACCCTATAGGGAGGGTGCAGGGTGTTCAACACGGACTTTTTTATCTATGCGCTGGGGAACATTTTCAATGTTTTTAATCTCATCTTGATCGTGTTTGGCGTGGCCGCAGGAATTCTGATTGGGGCTTTACCGGGGCTCTCGGCGACAATGGGAGTGGCCTTGCTGTTGCCTTTGACTTTTGGACTGAGGCCGGAGTCGGGGATACCGATGTTAATCGGTTTGTATTGCGGCGCCATGTACGGTGGGTCCATATCCGCGGTCCTGTTGCATACCCCAGGGACATCGGCGGCAGCTGCCACCTGTGTTGATGGCTACCCAATGGCAAGAAAGGGCCAAGCTGGCTTGGCGATCGGATTCTCTCTCGTCGGCTCCTTCATCGGAGGGATTTTTAGTGCTTTCTTGCTGTTGTTTCTGGCACCGCCGCTAGCCAATGTGAGTCTGTTGTTTGGTCCGGCCGAGTACTTTACCATGGCTCTGCTAGGACTGACATTGATCGCTTCGCTATCCTCGGGATCGTGGATTAAAGGCCTGATATCTGGATTCTTGGGGATTTTGTTTTCGACGGTTGGCCTTGATGTCATGTCCTCGGTCTCCCGATTTACTTTCGGTCAGATGCAGTTGTTGGATGGAATGTCCCTGGTAGTGATGTTGATCGGAGTCTTCTCCGTTGCCCAAGCTCTAGTTATGATCGAGGAAGGCATGGAAGAGGATGCCAAGGCTGACGACCAAGTGGAACAGGAGCTTAGCATCTCCGGGAGAATTCTGCCAACATGGTCGGAGATTGTCCAGTACAAGAACACGATCATCCGGTCGTGCCTTATCGGTTCATTTGTGGGTATGATTCCTGGGACTGGGGGAGACATTGCCTGTTGGCTGGCCTATAACGAAGCACGGCGCAAATCAGATAACCCAGAGTTGTTTGGAACGGGCATCCCCGAGGGAGTCTTGGCCCCTGAGACGGCCAATAACGCAGTCACGGGAAGCGCTCTGATACCTGCGTTGGCTCTGGGAATACCGGGAAGTTCGGTTACAGCTGTTCTCCTGAGCGGACTCATTTTCCACGGCATCCGAACGGGCCCTAGATTTATCACTGAATACGGCGGTCTTACCTACACCATAATCTTATCGATATTCGTCGCCAA
>JAAYLE010000198.1 GCA_012522085.1 Bacillota bacterium
ATTCGAAGACTGGAGTGGTCGATAGATGGCAACTATTGGCATGCCTTCAAGGGAATCAGACAAGGAGTATTACTGGATCAACTTCCCACGGATGACTCTGGTGTCATAGTCGGCATAGACTACAGACTGTACGTAACATGGGATGACGTCCCAGACTTGTACAGAGCCGACATTTTTTATTCCCTAACTGGTAGCGGTAGGTTAGCTACATCCTACATCACCCCAGATCCGTTCAATCCCCGCGAACACGAGTCTGTAGAGGTAACCTATTATCTCTACACAGCGAGTACTGTTTATGTGGAGATATATGATGAGGGTGGCGCACTGGTGTTTGAGGAGGTTGTTTCTAGTGACGCAGGTTGGAACCGGTTCTCCTGGGATGGTGTCCCAAAGGGCAGGAAGTACCCCTTAGCGGGACAATATCGCTACAGGATTACTACCCCAAATGAATTGGTTGTTGCCGCCGGCATAATCAACATCGAGTCATCTTGGAACAAAGAGAATACACTAGCTGCGACAACGTCTCAGAGACATTCACCTGACTATGGACAAGCCCTTCAATTGAGCATCTCTCCCTCGGTCTCAACGGCATCTGTAGGGGATGTGGTTATGGTTCTAGTAGAAGTGATGACCGACGATGACTTGGTTGGGGGCGTGTTAGAAGTTGAATTACCCAACGCTCTAAGCCCTGTCCACGCCGAACCAGCTCCGGAACTCCAGTCTCGGCAAAGACTTAAGTGGTCGTTGCCTCCGATCTCGTCCCGAAGCGTTTTCAGAGTTGAACTAAGGATGGCAGTAGTGCCTGGTGTTACCAGCGGTATATACGAAATCAAGGCTAGGGCAGATGGTCACTTCACAACGAATGAGTCGTCAACTGCGGTCCACCGTGCAGCCATTGACATTAAGGACGAACCTCTCTTTCGCTATGGACGAGTCATAGGCAGAGTTGTTGACGAGTCGGGTCTTGTTGACAAACTAGATGGCCTGTCTGTGGTCATTGAAGGGACTGGGATCATCAAGACTGGTGCATTCGGTTTTTTTGAGTGCAATCTGCCCCCCGGTCGCTACCTGGTCAGACTGGACAAGTCCTCTCTGCCGACCGGGATATCACCTGCTCCCTCTGCTGCTTCCGTAGAGATTTCGGCCGGATCCTCCGCAAGAGCAATTTTCCGATTGGTACAGCAGGTGAACGATGAAACGCTGGATCGATGGGGATATCTCCGACTAAGCTTCGATGACGATTGGCCCTCATTGACCGGAGGTATGAACATCAACTCTCAATTAGGTGGTTGGTTGGTGCAAGGCGATTGGTGGTCTATGCACAGTACAGAGGAACTCGAGTCCGCTCAGCCTCAGCCTTATGCATGGACGTCACCTGCCAACCAACTTAGGTTCTCCAATGACAACGTTGAGATAAGGGTTGGAGAAGACACATCAACCTGGGCACACATCTTTGGAACCAAGCAGTCAACTGCTGTTCGGGGCGTGAATGCATCTTGGGACGGCGGCAACATTACTGTTGGACGCGAGCTCACCAGTGGAACCCCATGCTTCTCAGCTGTCTATTGTCCGTCGGACCAGAGGCTCTTTCAATTGACCCTCGGAGTCCGCGACGGACAAGAAATAGGATTGGGTGTTGCAACGACAAGACTGGTCAACTTGGGCAAGATACATCTAGATGGCGCTATCACTAGATGCAGTTCTAGGACCTGGGGAGGGGCCTTGGGCCTTGGATTGGAGCGGCGCCTGTCTGAGGGCAGCATCAGTGGAGCCTTTCGGTTGCGGCTTGGCGGTCGCCCTGAAGTCGGCTTTGGATTAGAATGGAATCGCTTCGAAGGTTCATTCGGGTTTGAACTTGGGTCGAATAAGACATTTTATGCAACAGGACGAACGGAGCGGGGAAACTGGAGGCTGGACTTCAACGATTCGTCTCCATTGGGTCTTTCCTGGCAGGCGGCTCATGGACAGTACACCGTCGGAGTCGGCAGTCGTTCAATTGATTTTGGCGGCAGGCACGCTTGGGGCAAAGAAGGAGCTTTGTCGTGGTCCATGCGGTCAGGGCGCGGACCCTTATTGACAGCCTGGGACGATACTCCGAATACGTCATGGGAATTGCGTCTGGGCGAACACGCATGGGGAGAACTCAGCCTTCAACGAGGGCCCTGGGCAGTGGCTGGAGGATGGGGACAGGGGGTATGGGGACTGGTTTCCCGCAATTTCGGAGATTGGCGATTGGGGCTAAGACTGGGTGCGAGTGATAACAAGACGAACATAGGTCTTGCCGCTGCGTATGTGCCCGAGAGCAGGCCGCTTTGGGTGCAAGGGGAGCGGCACTGGTCAGCATCAGGTGCAGCGGGCAGTACTGCTTCCATTCACATCGGCTGGGATGGAAGGCCCGGCATTTGGGGAAGCCTTTTCGCTAAGGAAGAGACTGCAGGAGGAACCCGCGTCCTAACTCATCAGGCCGCTATGGGCATTTCCCTGACGTTAGGGTCCAGCACCGAGCTTTTCGGGCAAGGCTTGCGATTGTGGCAGTCTCCTTTAGGAGAACGGGTCGATGCTTGGGCTCTTGGACTGCAAAGGGCTCTATGGGAAGACATTAAGATCAGGGCCGGGTGGCAGTTTACCCCCGCAGGGAAAACGGTGCCTATGTACCATCAAGGTACGGGTCCTTTTCTAGAGATAGGTTGGTGGTAGCGGTTAGGAAAAGGGGGTGTGGTTGTGCTCCTTGAGGCGGTTCACCACGAGTCTGGAGGTAGATGGGCTTATCCTGAAGGAGAAGGGATTTGCTTGCTGCTTCGGGCTGCCAAAGGAGACTTGGCCCGCTCCTGGGTTTTTTTCCGCGATCCGTACGATAAGGAGAGTGAACGCACCGCACCCATGTTGAAGTGGGGCGAGGACGATCTTTTTGATTACTTCACTGGGACAATTCATCTGCCTACAAGGAGATGCCAATATCTTTTCCTATTGGAAGGCCGGGATGGACGAATATGGTTCAATGAAGCAGGATTTCACCAGGAACGGCCCCACTGGGGGGATTTTCGCTTCCCTTATCACTACCCGCCGGAATCGCATCGAGATTGGCTGGACGATGCCGTCGTGTACCAAGTGATCCCCGACCGGTTCAACCCGGCCCCCGACTTCCCGAGCGAAAAAGCTAAACGGCATGCTCGGGCGATGGGGAGTCTTGCCCGCATCGTTGAC
>JAAYLE010000199.1 GCA_012522085.1 Bacillota bacterium
ACATCCAATCGAATGGCGTGCACCCTAAGACTCTGCATTGCCTTTTCACTGGATGGTTTTGACCACCGCACAGATCGGCTATACCCTGGCAACAAGACAGACCAACAGCACCTCGAGCCCAACACATTGACGTCTCCCGCGATGTGTGTTACAATTTAAGCGCTTTCTAGAGTAGCCTGGAGAGGTGTCGGAGTGGACGATCGAGGCGGTCTCGAAAACCGTTGGGCACTCACGTGTCCCGTGGGTTCGAATCCCACCCTCTCCGCCAGGACAATAGCTTTACGCGGAGGAGTCTCGTAGTGGACTAGCGAGCACGCCTGGAGAGCGTGTAGGGGTGTACGCCCCTCGTGGGTTCGAATCCCACCTCCTCCGCCACTTTTATACCCTTGGTCGTGCTAGACGGGGAGGTAGCGGTGCCCTGTACCCGCAATCCGCTATAGCGGGGTCGAATTCCAGCCCTAGGCCTGTTCCTTGTGGGGTCTGGCCCAGGTAAGTAGTGTTGAGGATTGGGTCTTGCGCAACAGGACTTCATGAACCCCGTCAGGTCCGGAAGGAAGCAGCGGTAAGTGGAGCCCCCTGTGTGCCGCAAGGGCGCCTGATTGGAGCCAACTGCCTGGGTAACGCCTGGAAGGGCTGGTCGAAGGCTGGTGCACGGCCTTTTTTTGTCGCCAAAGATAGACAAGGATAACAGATAGAGGTTAGCGAACTAAGCCCTGAGATAGATGGTACAGGAGGGGGATGAAGTGGGCTACCAATCCCTGTACCGAAAGTGGCGTCCCCAGACCTTTTCCGATGTGGTCGGACAGCGCCATGTCGTACAGACCTTAAGCAATGCCTTGAGGAATGGAAGGATAGGCCATTCCTATCTATTTGCCGGTCCCCGCGGGACGGGAAAAACGACCGTCGCCCGCCTTTTGGCTAAGGGGCTTAACTGCGCGGAGGGACCTACCCCAGAGCCGTGCGGCCTTTGCGACAGCTGTCGGTCCATCAGCGAGGGTTCTAGCGTTGACGTCATCGAAATCGACGGGGCATCAAACCGGGGCATCAATGAAGTGCGGGACCTGAGGGAAAACGTTAAGTTTGCTCCCACCCAAGGCTCCCACAAGATATACATCATCGACGAAGTCCATATGCTAACAACAGAGGCCTTCAACGCTTTATTGAAAACCCTCGAAGAACCGCCGCCCCACGTGGTCTTTGTCCTCGCCACCACCGAGGTCCATAAGGTTCCCATGACCATCCTGTCTCGTTGCCAGCGCTTCGATTTTAGGCGCTTTGCCATCCGGGAAATCGCCGAACGACTGCGTTATGTGACGATGCAGGAAAATATCGAGGCCGATGAAGGGGCCCTGCTGGTGATTGCCCACCACGGCGATGGCAGCATGCGGGATGCCCTGGGGATACTAGACCAGTGCATCGCTTATGCTGATGGACCCTTAACCGAAGAAGTAGCCGTTGAAGCCCTGGGAACGGTCACCAGAGAAAAAGTAGCCGAGTTTGCCGCGCTCGTTGCCGCGGGGAGGATAGGCGAAGCCCTAGCGGAAATCAAGGCCTTGGAAGAAGAAGGCAAAGACCTGGCCCAGTTTCTCAAGGAACTGATGGGCCACTTTCGGGACGTGTTGATGATCGCCGCGGGAGGATCCAAAGAACTGGTGGACGCTTCCCCGGAAATCTTGCCGCTCATTGACAGCCAGGCTAAAGAAGTAGAGCTCAGGCGGCTTTTGAAGCTCTTGGACATCTGCGGCGAGGCCTTGCAGGAGCTGCGCTGGGCCTCAAGGAGCAGGATCATCCTAGAGATGGCCGTCATCAAAGGAGCAATAGCCGAGGACCAGGGTGACATTGGGGAAAGACTGGCATATCTTGAAGAACGAATAGCAAGGCTGGAGAAGGGACCTGTCAGGGAGCGGGAAAGGCCCCGGGAGGAGGAGGCGATGCCCCCGCGGGAGGAAAGGGCTGCCGAGCCGGAGGTTTTACATCAGGATGGGCCGAGGCCAGAGCCGGCCATCGTGGAGCAGTGGGAACAGCTCTTGGAAAGTTTTCGAGCGGCCAAACGAGCGGACCTGCAGGCCTTCCTACGGGAGGGACGACCTGTTTCCTTTGCCGATGGCATCTTGCAGGTCGAGTTCCCCGAAGACCGGGGCTTTCACAAGGCAAGCCTGGAGCAAGAGAGCAACAAGGAAGCTGTCGAGAAGATCCTATCCCGCGCCTTGAAATGCACCGTCCGGCTCCAATGCTGTTTCTGCGGCGAGAAGGCTCCCTCGGAAAATCCCCCACGGGAGTCGGAAGATCCCTTGGAAGATCCGGTGGTGAAAGCCGCGGTTCAACTGTTTGGGGGACGGGTAATTAATGTAACTAGGGGCGATGTTGATTCTGGGGAGGGAGACAGAGATGAAGAATATGCGGCAGATGATGAAACAGGTCCAGAAGGCCCAGGCGCAGTTACTTAAGGTCCAGGAAGAGCTGGAGCAAAAGACTGTCGAGGGCACCGCCGGCGGCGGGGCAGTCGTCGCGGTGTTTAACGGTCAGCAACAGATGATATCCATCACCATCGATGAAGAAGTAGTCGATGATTTGGAGATGCTCCAGGACTTAGTCCTAGTTGCCGTCAATGACGGGCTGGCCAAAGCCCGGGAGATGGCCAACAAGGAAATGGAAAAAGTGACTGGTTCTCTGAACTTGCCCGGCATCTTTTAGAGGTGAAGACATGCTCTATTATCCACGCCCTCTGTCCCGGTTGACGGAGGAATTGGCCAGGCTGCCGGGGATCGGTCCCAAGACCTCCCAGCGATTAGCCTTCCACATCATTGCCCTCAGTAGGGAGGATGTGCACAGCC
This sequence comes from Bacillota bacterium, assembly GCA_012522085.1. Classification (GTDB taxonomy): domain Bacteria; phylum Bacillota; class Limnochordia; order JAAZLZ01; family JAAZLZ01; genus JAAZLZ01. The sequence continues at coordinate 2,835 of JAAYLE010000199.1, forward strand.
TGGCCCAAGCCCTCATCGAAGCCAAAGAGAAAAGCTTCTATTGCTCCCGGTGCTTTAACATCACCGATATGGACCCTTGCCGGATTTGCACCGACCCTGCCAGGGATCGGAGTCTACTCTGCGTGGTGGGGGACCCTCGGGACGTCTTCGCCATGGAGAAGACCAGGGAGTACAGGGGGCTTTACCATGTCCTCCACGGAGCCATCTCCCCTATGGAGGGCATCGGTCCTGATGACATTAAGCTCAAAGAACTCCTGGCCCGCCTGCAGCAGGAGGAGTTCAAGGAGATCATCCTGGCCACCGATCCGACGGTGGAAGGGGAAGCGACGGCGATGTACGTCGCCCGACTCCTCAAGCCCATGGGCTATCGGGTCAGCCGGCTGGCCAGCGGGCTGCCGGTGGGCGGCAACTTGGAGTATGTCGATGAAGTCACCCTGGGCAAAGCCCTGGAAGGCCGCCGGGAACTGTAATTTCTAACCAAAATAGTGCATTAGTGCCCCTCGTTCAGGCCATACTCCTACTAAAGGAGGCTGATGAGGGGATGAACGGCAGGCAGCTTTGGACGAGCATCAGGGATGTCCTCAATCGGCAACTGCGCTTGTTTGAAGAAGAGGAAGAAACCGATGAGCTGGATAATGAGGACGTTGTGCGGGAGGCCCATCAAGAATGGGTGGGCGCCAGGAATTTCTTCGACAACGTGACCGATCCGGCGCTGGTGGATTATGCGATCTACGCGATGCAGGCAGCCGAGAAGCGGTACATGTACTTGCTGAAGCGGGCCCGGGATCGAGACGGCGATGCCTGAGGCATACCTGGGGCTCCGGCATAATATCATGATAGGGGACAGCCATACCTACGGGCGGAGGGGAACAGATGGAACTGACGGTGATTATCGCCTACCTATTTGGACTGATGCTCCTTTACATCCTAGCCCGCCTCTTGCTCATTCCCCTGCGGCTGGCCATCCGGCTGCTCATCAACGGAGCCATCGGCGGCTTTCTCCTTTGGCTGGTCAACCTCCTCGGGATGTTCGTTGGGGTTTACCTGCCCATCAATCCGATTACCGCCTTAGTGGCAGGATTTTTAGGAATACCCGGAGTAATCCTGCTGCTAGTCCTGAAGTACGTCCTAGCTGCGTAGCAGCCCTGGCGGTCCCCCTTGACATTTTTCTCGATTGACGCTAAGATGAACATGTCTTTCGGAGGGCTTATAGCTCAGGTGGCTAGAGCGCACGCCTGATAAGCGTGAGGTCGGTGGTTCGAGTCCACCTAGGCCCACCAGCGAAAATGCAGGGACTGGGTTTCGTTAGCCCAGTCCCTTTATTATTAAGACAGGCTGCCGTTAGGGGATCCGGCCAGTTGAAAAACGTTTGGCACCATCTGGAAAAGCTCGGCGTTGTGCACCCTTTGCGGATCGAGGATGGCCTGCAGGCTGATGCCAACTAAAGCGCCGAGGAAGATCCGGGCCAGGTTGTGGTGGGACCGGTCCGGATCTTCTTCACTTAGCAGCCGCTCTTCCAGAGTATCGGCCAGGTCAGCAAACAGGGCCTGCATTTGCGGCCTGAAGCTTTCATCCCACAAGCTCAAGTTGGCCAGATCGAGAAAGAGCCGCAGGCGGCCGGGCTCCTTGTCAAGCTTCCTTTGGAAGAAAGCGGCGACCCTCGGGAAAAGCGCCCGGGAGTCCCTCAGATCCTTCAGCTCTTCTTCGATCTCAGCGATGTACCTGTCGGCGACCGATCGGAGCACCGCCAGGAACAAACCTTGTTTATTCTTGTAATGGTAGTGCAGCTGGCTTAAGGCGACGCCTGCCTTCTGGGCGATCTCCCTGAGGGAGATCTCGGCATAACCCTTCTGGGCAAGGCAGTGGCAGGCGGCCTCCAGTATCGCATCCGACTGGGGACGCTTCTCCGCTCTATCAGTCATCCAGCGCGAACCTCGCTTTGTCTTTCTGCTCGACGCCCTTCCCAAATCGGCCCGCAGACTTTGCGCCAAGCCTGGGAATGATCATCGAGGGCATCGGCCAGCTCTCCATCGAGGAGTCCTCCCGCATCGGGATAGCTCGGTCTTGCTCCCGATTCACGAACGATCTGGCGCAGCTTTTCCGGCCGATCGATGATAGGACACGGCAATAACATATTATCATCTAACTGGTGTTTTTGATAGGCCTTGAACAAGGGTGAACCTAAGACCTCGACTAACGACTTGTCTTTGATGTTGTCCATGGAGAAATGGGCGAAGGCGCAGGGCTCCACCCGGCCGTCGGCGGTGATATGGAAATACATGCGCCCGCCGGCGATGCATCCGCCCGTCATCTCCCCGTCATTCCAGAAATCAATCAAGGGGAAGGACTTTTCATCCCGGATGGCAGCCACCCGATCGACGAGCCAGCTCCGTTGCTTTGGGGTGATCATCAAGTCTATGTTGGGCTCTCGGCCGACGGGAACGTAGTGGAACGACCAAGCATACAAAGCACCCTTCTCTATCATGTGGTCGACGAATTCATCGGAGAACAGGGCATCTAGGTTGTAGCGCGTGGTGGTGATGCTGTAGCCAAAGAGCACTCCCCGCTCCCGAAGCAGATCCATCGTGGCCATGATCTTGTCATAAACCCCCGGCCCCCGCCGCGCATCGGTCTCCTCCCGCCAGCCTTCCAGACTAATGACGGGGGACAGATTGCCTGTGGCCACTAGCTTATCGGCGACTTGCTCATCGATCAGGGTGCCGTTGGTGTAGACCATGAAAGCGATATCCGGGTGTTCCTCGGCTGCCCGCAAGAGGTCCTTGTAAGCAAAGGGCTCGCCGCCGGACAAAACGATGAAGTGGATGCCCAGCTCCTTCGCTTCCTTCAGGATTCTGGCGAAGGTCTCATAGGGCAGGGTACTAACCTCATACTTGCCCGCCCAGCAGCCGGCGCAGCGCAAGTTGCAGGCCTCCGTTGGATCGATCAGGATCGTGAACGGCACCTTGACGCCAAGTTCCTCCGTCATAGTCCCCTGCTTTGGTATCCCCCACAGGGCGGCCCTGACGATCAGGTTCATCAGGAAACCCTTTCGATAGTTGGGATGGAGCTCGGTTAGGACTCTGCGCAGATACTCGTTCGTACTGGGAACCTCATCTAGCCTGGTCTCAAAATTAGTGATAGTCTCCTTGTGGTTGGGGGCGACAGCTAATGCCTTGCCGATGGACAATAGGCTTCGAATCCTTTTTTCCGGATCCTTGACCAGGTAGTCAAGGGCAAGGTTGAAGAGCTTCTCCGTGCCTTTGACCTTCCATCCATTGGACGCTGGCAACGATGACAACCCCTTTCCGTAATAATTCGGACGTCCGTCCGATACAATTATAACATATTTTCCCTCCGAGACGTAGAATCTAGGCCGGCAGTGACGTCGGATACCCCCCTTATTCCTCGGTTGGGCAGTCTTCCTAATCTTAGTGTATGATCCCCGTCCCGTTTTTTGCCTGTGGGGCGGTTTCCCGGGAGTATTGACGGGAATTTCCGTAGGATGCTAAACTGGGCTTAGCTAACCTGAGTGGGGTGGGGTCATGTGGTGGATGCTAGCGGCTTTAATCGGCGGAGGGTGCCTTTCGGTGCTGCTGCCAGCCTTTGTCGGGGGCGCATGGAGCCCCACGAAAGCGGCTGTGATGCACTCGATGCTCGAGCTGGCGCGCCTTCAGCCGGGGGAGACCCTATGGGATCTGGGGGCTGGCGATGGCCGGTTCTTGGTCGCGGCCCTCGAGCGGGGGGCGAAGGTGGTGGGCGTTGAAATCGACCCGATCCGCTGGTTCATCTGCCGCCTGCGCTGCCGGAGATTCAAAGATCGGGCCCAGGTCATCCGGGGCAACATGTTCCACCTGTCCCTGGAAGGGGCCGATGTAGTCACCTTTTACCTCTCCCAGGCGGCCGCAGATAGGCTCCGGGATAAGCTGGAGCGGGAACTTAAAGACGGCGCTCGGGTTGTCTCCAACCGTCGCCCTATCCCCGGGTGGCGGCCCAGCCGGATTGACGCGAAAAACCAGGTCTATGTCTACGTGATCGGAGAGCATCATCTGGAGGAAGGCCTTGAAGGAGTTTGATTGGCGGCGCATCGGCAAGCAAGCCTTGGGGGCGATCCTGGTCACCTCCCTTGCCCTGGCCCTCATCCTCGCCAAGACCTGGCGGCAGCCATCCCGGCAGGTCCTGGCCTCCTTCAGCTGGGAGTACTTGGGATTGGCCCTCTGCTTATTGATCCTGTCCTCCGGAGTGGATGCCGTCCGGGTGATGATGGTGAGTCGGGCCGGAGGGGAGCGAATTTCCTTTCTGGTTGGGCTCAGGACGGTTCTCGCCGGCTATTTCATCGCCGCGGTCACTCCCTTCGTTGCGGGAGGGGCCCCTGTCCAGGCCTATTCCCTGTACCTTGGGGGGATTCCCCTCGGCAAGGCCACCGGCATCGTCCTGGTGAGCGGCTTTCTCGCCCAGTGGCTGCTGACCATCATGGCCGGGATTTTCGTTTTTGGCCTTAAGCTGCAGGTAGGTTCAACACCCATTTTGCAGGGGATCATTAAACTTGGCATCTTGGTTTACGCCGCAGGTTGGGCAGCCGTTTTCTATTTGACTTGGAATCTAGACAAAGCCGCTCCGATCGTGGAACGGTGTCTTCATCTGTTGGTGAAGATGAGGATCCTATCTGCGGCGCGGGCCGAAGGGGCTGCAGCGAAGATAGTGGCGTTCCTGACGGAAGCGGCGATGGGCTTTCAGGGCGTTTTCGCCGAAGGATTCTATATGCTCCTTGGGGGCCTTGCTTACCTGGCCATGTTTGCCCTCAACTTTGCCGCTTTGCCAGTCCTGATGGCGGGACTGGGGAGGGATGTTGACTACCTCCTGGTGATGGCCCTACAAGTCCCCGTTTACCTGTTGGTCTCCGTTCTCCCCACCCCTGGCGGCAGCGGAGGTCTTGAAGGGGGCATGGCCATGATCATGTCCCATATGCTAAGCGGCCATGAGCTGGGGCTGTTGGTCGCCGGGTGGCGCCTGCTCACTTTGTACTTCCACTTAATCGGCGGGGGCTTGGGCCTGTTGGCCCTGTTTTATCCAAGACGAGGAACGGGGGGCAGCTAGCCCCCCTTCTGACTACCAGATGGTGTAGCCGCCGTCGATGAGGACGATGTGGCCGGTGATGAAGCTTGATGCCGGCGATGCCAGGAAGACCGCCAGAGGGCCGATCTCTTCCGGTTCGGCGAACCGCCCCATGGGCGTTAGGGACAGTGCCTCTGGACCCTGTTCAGTCGCCATCCAAGGGAAGTTGAGGGGTGTCTTGAAATAGCCCGGGGCGATCGCGTTGACCCGGACGCCGCTCTTGGCCCATTCAGCGGCAAAGCCTTTGGTGAGGAGGTTTACCCCTGCCTTCGAGGCGCAGTAAGCCCCCACGGGCCTGTCCTTGTTGATGATGAAAGCGGACATGGAGGAGACGTTGATGATCGCTCCCGAACCCTTCGCGGTCATGATCCTGCCTGCCTCCTGGCAGCATAGGAAGGTGCCCCTGAGGTTCACATCCATGATCGCATCGTAGTCCTCAACGGGCAGATCAATTAGTGTGTTGCGGCGGTTGATCCCGGCGCTGTTGATGAGGATGTCCACCGTTCCCCACGCATCCACGACTTTGGCCACCATGGCTTTGACTTGTTCCTCATTGCTCACATTCACCTGGATAGCCATGGACTGGCGGCCAAGGCCCTCGAGTTCCTTAGCGACGGCTGCGGCGGAATCGGCGTTCAGGTCGGCGATGGCCACATCCGCTCCAGCCTCGGCCAAGGCAGTCGCCATAGCCTTTCCTAGTCCCTGTCCACCTCCCGTGACAATAGCCTTCTTACCGTCTAATCGAAATGCATCTAGTACGCTCACCCGTCGTACTCCTTTCGTGTAGTGATCTAATTAACAGATTTGTCATCCAACGGCCAAAAGCCTTCCCCGATGTTAAGTTCCTTAGTATTGTTTCGCATCGGCCCAGCAGGTATTTGGCCGATTAGGGAGAAGCACAACTTGATTTGTCTAGACTGAGGGGGTCGAAAAATGCTGGCGATTATCAACGGCCATGTGCTGACTATCACCCGCGGCGAGTTGAATCCGGGGGTGGTCTTAATTGAGGGGAAAAAGATCAAAGCTGTCGGGCGGGATTTGCCCATCCCTCCCGAGGCCGAGGTGATCGATGCCTCGGGCTGGTATGTCATGCCGGGGATGATCGATGCCCACAGCCATCTTGGGGTTTTGGGGGAGCCGTGGATTTGGAGCCACGATGATGTCAATGAACTGGTCGATCCAGTCACTCCCCACCTGCGGGCCATCGACTCCTTGAACCCCGACGATGTGGCCATTCAAGAGGTGGTTGCCGCCGGGATCACCACGGTGTATACGGGGCCGGGAAGCGGCAACGTGGTGGGCGGAACGGGCATAGCCATCAAACTGCGGGGTGCGACTGCCGATGAGATGGTCATCCCCAACACTGAAGGGATGAAGATGGCTCTAGGGGAAAACCCAAAACGGGTTTACGGTCGGGACCAGAAAAAGGCCCCCGCCACTAGGATGGGCAATGCCGGGCTCATCAGGGAGTCTTTGGTCAAGGCGGAGAACTATTTGCAAAAGAAGCCCGAGGGCGAAAGGGACATCAGGCTTGAAGCCCTATCCAAGGTCCTCACCCGCGAGCTCAAAGCCCGCATCCATGCCCACCGGGCCGATGACATCTTGACGGCTTTGCGGATCGGGGAAGAATTCAATTTGGATGTGGTGATCGAACATGCCACCGAGGGCTACAAGGTGGCGGAGATCCTCGCGGAAAAGCAAGTGCCGTGCGTTGTGGGGCCGTTGTTGATGGGGCGTTCCAAGGCGGAGCTGCAAGAGGTGAATATCCGGAATGCCGCCATCTTGGCCCAGGCCGGGGTGAAGATCGCCATCCAGGTCGATGCGACCTCGGAGACCCGCTGGCTGCCCATCGAAGTGGGCGTGGCCATCCGGGAGGGCCTGCCGGAAGAGGAGGCTTTCCGGGCGGTGACCATTAATCCCGCGGCCATTATCGGCGTGGAGGATCGGCTGGGCAGCATCGAACCGGGTAAAGACGCGGATCTAGCCCTTTTTGACGGCCATCCCTTTGAGACGCGCAGCCGCTGCCGGATGGTCCTCATCGACGGGGAGGTCGTTCACCGCTACCTGAGCGACCGGTAGAGTTCGACGGACCTGGCCAGGTACTGATTAGCCTTTTCCACATCGCCAAGCTCCTGGTAAAAAAGCCCCAAGTCCGAATAAAGCTCGGCCAGGTCCTTGTCCCCCCTCCCCGCGGGGAACTCCTCCAGGGATAGACTTGCCTGGCCCAAGTGCCGAGCTGCCTTCTCCCGGTCGCCAAGGCTCTGGTGGGCTACGGCCAGGGCCAGATGGAGCTTGGCCCTGCGGGCAGGCTCCCCTTGATGGACCAGGGCCGCCTCATAAGCGGCGATGGCCCGCCGATGCTCTCCCCCGGCGGCCAGGAGCCGGCCGTACTCCTCATGGATGTTGGCCCGGTTCTTGTCTGAACCATGCTCTTGGGCCAGCGCCTCCGCCTCTTGGAGGCAGTTCAGCCCTTTCTCAATATCCCCCGGTTGCTGGCGGGCCCGGTAAATGACGGCCAGGTTCACATAAACATCGATCAGCCGCGCCGGGGGGCCGACGGCTCGGAAGAAGTCCGCCGCCCTGGTGGTGGCCTTTAGGGCTTCTTCCAGCTCGCCCCGGAGCTTATGGATGTAGCCAAGGGTCATCTGGAGGTCGCCGAACTTGTAGTAATCGGTATTCTCATCGGACAGCTCAAGGGCGCGGCCCAGCTGCTCCATGCTCTCTTCATACCGGCCCAGTGAACAAAGCCCAAGGCCCAAATTGGTCAAGATCCTAAGGCGCAGATAAACATCGGTTACCTCCAGCTTGTCGATCAGCTCTAGCGCCTGCTCCAGGCATTCCACCGATCGGTCCAGCTGGTCTCGATGGGCGTGGATGACTCCAAGCAGGTTGTAGGTGTTGACCAGGCCGGTGCTGTCGCCGGCCATTTGAAACTCCCCGGCCGCCTCCTCCAAGCGTCCTATCGCCGCCGCGGCGCTGCCGCTTTGCCAAAGGGCGCCCCCGAGGTTGTATAAACAAGTGGCTCGCCGGTGGAAATCGGTGGCTGAGCAAAGGGAAAGGGCTTCTTCAAAGCAGTTGATGGCTTGGGACCAGTTTTTCTCCCGGACGAAGCTTTGACCCATGAGGTTCAACTGGTCTATCTTAGGGGATCTTTCTAGATCCTCGCCCCCCATGGTCTCATCGAGGAAGAAGCTGACGGGCTTATTCAACCGTTCGGCAATGATGTACAGGCTTTTGAGGGAAGGGTTGGCCTCATTCTTCTCGATCTGACTGATGAAGCTCTTGGTGAAGTCATCACCAGCCAACTCCTGTTGAGTAAGGTTTAATCTTTTGCGCAAATACCTTACCTTTTCGCCGAGGGTCATCCCCGTTTTCATTGCTAACTCTCCTTTGGCATTGGCGTTAGGGCTAGCATTAAAGTAAATCCTACCTTTCTTTAACTTATCATAGCCGTCTTATCCCGTCAAACGAAAAGAGACCAAAGGGGTAAGTAATCCCACACTTGACACAAGTTCACTCTGAGAGTAATATGGGAGTATAACGCAATAATTGCAAGAAAGGAGAAGCATGATGAGGTTCTTATCGGGTAGAGGTATCTTATATTACATAATACATGTAATTGGCCGCGTACGACCCGTAGGCAACAACAGACACCGTCGCCGAACCGAAAGATGCTCCTTGAGCTTGCCGCCCCTCGACCCGGGACCTTATTGCCTCCACCCGCCGCGGCGGGGCTTGCGAAGGCCTTAGAGCAGGAAGATGGCCGCCCTTGTGTAAGTATAGTAACATGTCACCAAGCAAGGGCATAGGCTGGTAAGCGGGTGGTGAAGAGGATGGCTGATGACAGACTTTGTTTCGTGTGCGGCCGTTTGGCGAAGGCGCCCCTGATCATCAGGGGGTATTGCCTGTGCACCGCCTGTGAGGAGCAGATAGCCCGGGCCCAGGTGACGGATCCTTGCTATGGGATGTTGATGGAGAAAATCAAGATCCTTTGGTCTTGTCGAGGTGATGACCCTTGCTTCGAGGGGGGAGCATCCCCTACCTAGAAGGCGTCCTCAAGTACATAAAAAGCCGCGCCGCGGCCTTTCATACTCCCGGGCATAAACAAGGCAAGGGAGCATATGCTCCCTTATCTTTACTTTTAGGGGAGAAGTGCTTTCAGGCCGATGTGGGCGATGAAGTTGGGGGCCCGGAGGATGGGGACGAGCTTCTTCGCCGCGCGGAAGCATTGGCGGCCCGCCTCTACGGGGTGGACAGGACCTACTTTCTCGTCAACGGCACCACCTCCGCCATTCACGGGATGCTCTTGGGGGTCCTGGCCCCTGGGGATGAACTATTGATCTCCCGCAACATGCACATGGCCGCCGCGGCCGGGCTGATCTTAGCCGGAGTTGAGCCTGTTTTCATCCCGGTCAAATGGTGTCCGAGCTTTGGCCTGCCCCTAGGGTGGGAGATAGATCAATGGCAACAGGCGGGGGAGGAGCATCCAAAGGCCAAGGGGGCCTTCCTTGTCTATCCCTCTTATCATGGTTTTTGTCCCCCTTTGGCTCCCCTCATCGATTTAATCAAGGCCCAAGGGAAGCTAGTCCTCGTGGATGAGGCCCATGGGCCCCACTTCGCGCTAAATTCGAGTCTGCCCCCGTCGGCCTTGGAGCTTGGGGCCAACTTGGTGGCCCACAGCGCCCATAAGATCCTGGGGGCCCTCACCCAAAGCTCTTTCTTGCATGTACAAGGGAAAAGCCCTGAGCGACTGGGCAGGGCCCTGGAGCTGCTCCTCAGCACCAGCCCTTCGCCTTTGCTTTTGGCTAGCCTCGATGGTGCCAGGGCCCAGATGGAGGAGGGCGAAAGGCTCTGGGATCGGGCCCTCAACCTTGCCCGTATGGCGCGGGAGCGGATCGAAAAGCTACCGGGCCTTTCCCTCTTGGGCCCTGATTACGTTGCGAAGGGCATGATCGCGGCCTTCGATCCGACGAAGCTGGCAGTCTCCGTCAAGGAGCTAGGCTACACCGGCTGGGAGGCCGCCGCCTTCTTGCGAAGGTGCGGCGTCCAAGTGGAAATGGCCGACTGGTGGACCGTCCTTTGCCTGTTGACCTATGCCGATGGTCACGCAGAGGTGGACGCTTTGGCCTCCGGCTTTGCCCAACTGTCGGCAGCTCCCCCTCCCGATGGAGGAGCGGCGGCGAAGAGGCTCGCTGGGGAGGACATCACCCCTCCGGCCATCCCGCCCCGCATGCTTTCTCCCCGGGAGGCCTTTTTCCGGCCCCGGAGCCAGGTGCCCCTGGAGCGGGCCCTGGGGAGGATCGCCGCGGAAATAATCGCCCCTTATCCCCCGGGAAGCCCGGTCATCATCCCCGGCGAAGTCTTTACCGAAGAGGTCCTCGATTATTTGGAACTCCTGAGAAGCTTCCAAGTCAAGGTGCGGGGTGTTGATGATCCTTCTTTGGCGGAGGTTGCGGTAGTTGCTTAGCCGATTTCCGGTATAATACTAGCAGAGGGAATGGGGGCGGTATGAATATGACGCGCAGGGAAATCGTTGACGATTTGGACCGGCTCCTCGAGGTTCTCCCTTCCCCTGTCCGCCAGGAATTGGTGACAATGGGAGATCGGCAGGAGCTGTTGGAGATAGTGCTCGATTTAGGCCGGCAGCCCGAGGTGCGGCTCCCAACCGGGTTTCGTCCGTTGGAGCTTGACGCCGTCACCCGGGAGGACATCGATTACGTGTTGACGCGGGTGGGCCACTTTGGTCCCGACAATCGGGCCGGCATCGAACGGACCCTCCACCGGATCTCCGCCATCCGCAACCGGCGGGGAGATGTGGTGGGCCTGACGTGTCGGATTGGACGGGCTGTGTTTGGGACCATCGATATCATCCGGGATGTGGTGGAGGAGGGGCGGAGCTTCCTTCTCCTGGGCAAGCCGGGGGTGGGGAAGACCACCATGCTCCGGGAAGTGGCCAGGGTGCTGGCCGATGAACTGGACAAAAGGGTGATCATCGTCGACACTTCCAATGAGATAGCAGGCGATGGGGACATTCCCCATCCAGCCATCGGGCGGGCCCGCCGGATGCAGGTGGCCCATCCCGATCAGCAGGCGGCCGTCATGATTGAAGCTGTGGAGAACCATATGCCTGAGGTGATCGTCATCGATGAGATCGGGACGGAAAAGGAAGCGGCCGCGGCCCGCACCATTGCGGAGCGGGGAGTGCAGCTGATCGGCACCGCCCATGGCAGCACCTTGGAGAATCTAATGGCCAATCCGACCTTAGTCGACTTGCTCGGCGGGCTCCAGGCGGTCACCCTTGGAGATGATGAAGCCCGGAAGAGGGGCACGCAAAAGACTGTCTTGGAGCGGAAGGCTCCGCCCACCTTCGAAGTGGTGGTGGAAATCCGCAGCCGGGACTTATTGATGGTCCATCGGGATGTGGCGGCCACCGTCGATGCCCTGCTGCGGGGGGCCATGGCCATGCCCGAGGTGCGCATGCGGGACCAGCAGGGCAAGATCACCATCACTCCGGAGAGGGCTCCTGCCCCCCCGCCGCCGCGGTCAAAGGCAAGCTACCGCCTGTTCCCCTACGGGGTGAGCCGCAGCCGCATCGAGAAGGCCATCAACAACACAGGAGCGGCGGTGACTCTGACCGGCGACTTGAGGGAGGCAGATCTGGTTCTTACCTTGAAGGGACAGTATCGCAAGATGCCGAAAGGGCTAAAGAAGGCTGAACAGCGAGGGCTTCCCATCGAAGTCATCCGGAGCAACACGGTGACTCAAATCGAAGGCTTTCTTGCCGAGTTGATGGGAAGGGATTAGGAGAAGCATCATGAAAGGTTTTTTCATCACCTTAGAAGGGCCCGACGGCACTGGCAAGACGACCCAGGCCAAGCTCCTATTGCAATTCTTGGAGGAGCAGGGACGGCCAGGCATCCACACCTTCGAGCCGGGGGGAACGACGATCGGCCGGGCCATCAGGGAATTGGTTTTGAGCACCCGCTGGGGGCAAATGGCTGGTCGGACCGAGCTGTTGCTCATGGCCGCGGATCGGGCCCAGCATGTAGCGGAGGTGATCCGCCCCGCCTTGGCCGAGGGTTTAATAGTCGTTTGTGAGCGCTATATAGATTCAACCCTGGCCTATCAAGGTTACGGTCTGGGTGAGGACCTAAGTCTGATCCGCCAGGCCAACGAACTGGCCACGGGGGGACTCCTCCCCGATCTGACCATCGTCTTGGATGTGGAGCCGGCCACGGCCCAGTCCCGCACTGCCGGCCGGACTCAGGACCGGATCGAAGGCCGGGGCGCCGAGTTTCAGGCCAGGGTTCGGGAGGGCTATCGGAAGCTGTGTGCGGCCTTTCCCGAGCGGATGCACCTCATCTGCGCCGAAGGAGATGTACAGGTCGTTCACCGGCGGATTGTTCAACTAGTTGCAAGTCGCATAGGGGGCCAGGGGAAATGAAAATCGAGCCCTCCAAGGGACGGCTGACGACCAAGGGATCCGCCTCTCCCGGGAGGAAGGCCGCCATTCGGTCCGCCCCCTTCGCCCAGGAGCTGCGGGAAGCTTCCCGGGAGGATACGGAGGACTTGGACGAATTGTTGGCTAAGGTAGATGAGCTGGCCGAAAGGCTCATCGCGGCTCCGTCCTTGGAACTCTTGGCCGAATACAAAGCCGCGGTAGGGAATTTCCTCCAGCGGGTCCTGGCCCGGGCCCACAGGCTGGAAGAACGGGGCTTCATCGATTTTCGGGGGAGAAGGCGGGTTTACATGCTCATGCGCTGCGTCGATGAGAGACTAGCGGAGCTGGCTGAGGGCTTCATCCGCAATCAAGGCAAGGGTTTGGCCCTAGTTTCCATGTTGGATGAGATACGGGGCATCCTTCTCGACCTTTATTTTTAGCGGGGTGTATGGAATGCTTGGCTGGGAGCCGGTGCTCGGACAGGAGCACGTTCAAGGGGTGCTGCAGCAGGCTTTGGCCAAGGGCCGCCTAAGCCATGCCTATTTGTTCTCCGGTCCCGAAGGCCTGGGACAGGAGAAAGTCCTACATGACCTCGTCCGATCCCTCAGCTGCAGCGTGAACATCCTAAAGCCCTGCGGGGAGTGTCCAGGATGCCGCTCTTTTGCCGGGGGGCGCCATCCGGATCTCCACCTGGTCTTTCCCGATGGCGGCTCCATCAAGCTGGATCAGATCCGGTCCCTCCAACATGTCTTATCTCTCCACCCCTACTTGGGGAGCTACCGGGTTTGCATCGTCCATGGTGCGGAGGCCATGACCATCCAGGCGGCCAACAGTTTCTTGAAGATGCTGGAAGAGCCGGGGGACCGGGTAGTCTTCATCCTCCTTTGCCGAAGTGCCGAGTCTTTGCCTAAGACGATCGTATCCCGCTGCCAGGTCCTGCCCTTCCGGCCCATACCGGCTGGCATCCTGCAGGATCGACTGCTGGAGGAGGGAGTCCCCCCCGACAGGGCCAGGGCGGCAGCTTCCCTGGCGGAGGGCAGGCCAGGGGAGGCTGAGCGGCTCCTGCAAGATGAAAATTGGGCGGAGCGGGAAAGGATCATCGAGGAGCTGTCGTCTTTCCCGCAAGTGGGCGGGATCAGGGTCCTTGCCCTTGCCGAAGAGTGGTCTAAGGATCGGGAAAAGGCGGATTTAATGTTAGATATGGC
>JAAYLE010000028.1 GCA_012522085.1 Bacillota bacterium
AGCAATTCCGGCTGGTTGACGAACAACAGGAAGGTCGGCGGCTGCACTTGGGTCTGCACCATATAGTATGCCTTGAGCCTCACACCGCGGCGGGCTGGCGGCTGTACCCGGGCTAGGGCATCCTGGAGCAGCCTGTTTAGAGCTCCGGTACTCACCCTGATGCTAGACTGGTCCGCTACATAGTCCACCATGTCCATCAGCTGGGGCAGACGCTTCTTCGTCAGGGCAGATACGAACACAACAGGCGCATAAGTGAGAAAGGCCAGCTGCCTGCGGATTTGTTCTTCATACTCCCGCATGGTACTTTCTGTTGCCTCAATTAGATCCCACTTGTTGACCACAATGATGATGCCCTTGCCGCTTTCATGGACGAACCCGGCAATGCGCTGATCTTGCTCCACCACTCCAGCGGTAGCATCGAGAAGAAACAAACAAACGTCAGAACGCTCAACCGCCCTTAGGGTGCGGTAGACGCTGTATCTTTCAACGGAATCGTCGATTCTGCCCTTCCTGCGCATTCCTGCCGTATCGATCAATGTATAGGCCCGGTCATTGCGCATGAAATGGGTATCAATGGCATCCCTGGTTGTACCGGGGATATCGGTCACGATGACCCTTTCTTCTCCCAAAATGGCATTTACTAATGAGGACTTGCCCACATTAGGACGGCCAACAACCGCAACTTTGAGGTCTTCATCCTCCGTTTCCTCTTCGGGAAGTTCAGCCGGGAATTTATCAACTACCATATCCAACAGGTCGCCGATATTCCTTCCATGCTCCGCGGAAACAAGCACGGGATCGCCAAGGCCAAGGGCATAAAACTCCATGGCATGATTGACGAGCTCCCTCCTGTCGACCTTGTTCACCACCAGAATCAGCGGCTTGTTGGCAGCCCGCAGGATTCTAGCCACTTCTTCGTCTTGAGGCGTGAGACCCTGCCGGGCGTCGACCACAAACAAGATGACATCTGCCTCTTCGATGGCCAGTTCGACCTGGAGACGCACCTGCCGGGTGATATCGCAATCCCCGGATTCCAACCCCCCGGTGTCGACCAAGATAAAAGGGCGGCCTCGCCAAGTGCTTTCCGAATAGAGCCGATCCCGGGTGATCCCCGGCTCATCTTCAACAATGGCCATCCGACGCTCAATGATTCGATTGAAAAGGGCCGACTTGCCCACATTTGGGCGCCCCACGATGACGACGAGCGGTTTAGTCTTCCCCACTGCCCCTATACCTCCACAAGTTGGATTCCTGCAGGCGTTGAAGGAGACTCAAAGGGCCAGTCACCGGTTCGATGGGCACTGACAGCCGCTTTTCCAGCTCCCCGAGAGGCATGTCATCAAGAAAGACATCACCCTCCCGTTTCAGGCTCACCGCGGGTATGAACAAGACTTCCCCCAATTCCTGACCCATCAGACAATGCAACAGATCCTGCCCCGTAAGGAGGCCTGCCACGTCCACACTGTCCCCGAAAAACCGGTTCCGCACCCCGTAAGCCATGCTCTCCACACCAACTTCGGCTAAAGCACAGGCCAGCTCCTCAATGATGGGCAGGGCTAACAGTCCGGTGGCCAAGCTCACCCGGCGACCGGCCAGATGGGGGCCCGGCCGGATAGCCCTTAGTTCGTCAAGAAAAAGGGCCGTCATACCGACCCCATTTTCCAATTGGGGACAGTCCTCGTATGTGTCGAGGGAGGGCATGGGCAGGCCGGCTTTAAAATAAAGCTCATCGGCCGCCCAGACTAAGCGGGTGCCGTGTTTGGCGAGCATCCGCTCCTGCCAGCCTGCCACCAGGGCGATCACTTCGCGGGCAGTCTTCGGATCTACAGACCGCAGCCCTTGCCGGTACCTGGTCAACCCCACCGGCACGATGGCGACTGAGGCGATGTGGGGCCAGCAGGCACAAAGGTACGCAATTGTCTGGTCTAAGACATTACCGTCGTTAACTCCCGGACACAAGACAACCTGTGCATGAATCTGCAATCCCGCCGCGGCCAGCCATTGGAGCTGGTGCCCGACCAAACGCGCCCGAGGATTGCCGATAAGGGTTTCCCTGACCTGGGGATCAACTGCATGGACGGAGACATACAAGGGGCTTAGTCGCAGATCGACAACCCGTTGCCAGTCATCCGCGTCCATGTTTGTTAAGCTGATGAAATTGCCCTGCATGAAAGAGAGACGATAGTCGTCATCTTTGACGTATAAACTAGGGCGCAGACCTTTAGGCAGCTGATCGACAAAACAAAACAGGCATCGGTTCCTGCACACCCGACATCCGTCGAAGACCGACTCGGCAAACAGCAAACCCAATTCCTCTTCTTCGTCCTTTTCCACCTCGATCAAGTATTGGGTTCCATCGGGCTTCGCTATGTGGAGCTCTAAGATCTCCTGAGCCTGCAAATACTGGTAATCAATTAAGTCTCTTATCTCACGGCCGTTCATGGTGATCAGTTGATCACCGGCCCCGATCCCTGCTTCTTCAGCCGCACTGCCCCGCAGCACACCAGTGATGCACACCATCGCAATAATCCGTCCTTTGCCAATCCCCGTTCATGGAGCTAACTTCTACTTCGCCCATTGTTTTCCTCCTTGGCCTTGCGCCAAAGGTCTGCCTGCACCCCTTTGACCAGCTTAAGGAGGTCTCGATAAGCCTGTTGCGTCCCTCTGATGACTAGAGGACGTCCAACGCCCACCCAAGCGGCGACCCGGGACAAATACCCGCCCAAGCGCATTTTCCAGTTGACATGGGGCAATGTATCGATGAACAAAGTCTCCTCCGGATGGCCGCCATTGAGGGCAATACCCGCCCGGATGACCCGGGCAATGATGGCTGGATCGCAGCTGCCCCGCCCTAGAATGTAAACCTGATTGCCCCACTTATCTTCCCCACAGAGGATCAGCTCCCCTTTAATATCCGCCGACACTTTATCATAGTAATCAGTCTTCATCAACTCTTCCGGGGACGGGATCCTGTCGTCAGGCAAGCGTCCAAGGTGGATCGCCGCGGCGATGGGTGACGAATGGGTGCCCCCATAGCAGCTGTAAATGATTTTCATCAGCCAGTAATCCCCCCATTACTGATGGATAACTACGATGTAAGTACCATTGCCCACATCGTGGATCACACCGCCACTGATCCGGCTGATGTATGCGGCAACCCTTTCCTTTTCTTCGCTGGACTCCACATAAAAGATCGGCGGCCCCCCTCCCACCTTGTGGGCCTCCTCCGTGATGACCGCAAAGAGTCTAGGTCCCCCCTCCACTCAATCACCCCCCTTGCGACTACGCCATAATCTTGCTCGGCTCCGCCTCGGAGGGTTTGCGGACAGAGTCTTCAAGAACGGGAGTCTGCCGGACCGCGGTTATGAGGGCCTCCATGTTCTTTTCTGCCGGAACAATGACCAGGGCCACCACCCCGCTCACCAAGTCCCGGCGCGCCAACGGCATGAACTCCTTATCGGCTACATCCATCCGCACCCCGCAGAGGGTCGCCGCGTCGTGCACGATGGCCTGCCGCTGACCAATGTTGCCAAGGGTCGCTTTGGCGTCGATGCTCTTCGGAATAATCGCCACCGCCAGACCCTGCTCTAGATAGGTCTGTCTGGACTCAGGCAGACCTATATTCATCAGCTGCACTCCCTCGACAACCAAGAGCGGACCATCGAAGCTTATTTCAGCCGGTCGGACATGGGCGATGTCCCCCACCACCGCCCGGGTGATAGAGCGCTTCAGCATCACAATGGTGGCCAGACCGAAAAGGATGCCGACGGCGGCGGCAAGGGCCGGGTCCTCCCAGTGGCGGCCGATTTGGACCCCTAGGGAGGCAACCAGACCAACTAGCATGGCCAGGTAGTTCCTGGCTTCGAAGGTCTTCGCGATGCCTTCGATATAAGCGGTGCCCCGGGGCACTAGTTCCGTTTTTTCCAGCCGCTCGAGAGTCTCCCGTTCGATCTTGCGAACCTCCCGAAACTGGGTAACTGCCAGGGCGAGAAAGGACGCGGCAGCGAACTCCTTAGCGACGATGGCCGGAACGGCTATTGACCCGAGGAACGCGGCGACAAACCCAAAGGCCAAGTGAACCACGTATGCCTGGGGATAGCTGGGATACTGACGGTAATCGACATGAAGGAGAAGCAAACGCCCTAGACTCCCCATCAAGGTTCCGATGAGGATTGCCGTCAAGTGGTCCAAGAAGCCCACCCCCACGGGAACACGGACGATGGGTGCCGCAGCACCCATCTGTTATCAGGTCCTTGCAGCCGCTCGATGCTCATTCATCATCTTCTCCTCGCTTCCGCCTCCGCAATAGGCCTAGGGCGTTGACCATTTCGCGGCTGAAGAATCCTCGCAGCCGCGCCTTTAGCTCCTCTAGACTCCCCACGTTCAAGGCGACAAAGCCGATGCCAGCCAAGAGCGTGAGGACGAGCACCCAGGCTACTGCCCTGAGACCGGCACCGCCAAGCTGCCGAGCGGCTTCAGGCCGGGCGGCGGGCGTGAAACCGGCCGCGGCGGGAATGATGCGGGCGAAGGCCCAAGCTGACTTTTGCGCCTCTTCCAAGCTAGTTGTGTGGGCTCCCATCTCCAAGAGCATCATCCTTGGGCCAATATCCTGGTTGTAGTTGCCCTTAGCGTGGAAGATCCCCTCGATTATCCCGGGAAGCTCTTTGTCCGCTACCGCCTTGATCCGCTTCGCATACTCTAAATTGGCCGCGCGATTTGGATTCTGCCTGCCCACCACGAGTCGGACTTTGGTCATTTGCTCGCCATTGATGGTAGTCCGGTAGACCTCAGGCGGGACTGCATCCCGGTGGATGTCGAAAAGGGCCACCGCACCTTGCTGCAACAGTTCCTTGACCGTTCGCCGCGAGCGAATGTAGGCGCCTCCATCATGGGGATTATGATTATTGTCGGAGCGCAAGACCCTAAGGCCCAGCTGCTCAAGGGCCTGTTGGAAACTCTTGCCCACTTCGAAAATATCCCCGGTTTCCTTGCTGTCAGTACCGCTCGTAGGTACGTACGATTCGGCGCTGTGGGTGTGATAAAGCCCAATTGGTCCATCATTGCTATCTTGGGCCAGAAGCTGGGTCAGATAGCTCGACGCGCCTTCGGAGATGGCGGGGAGTTCAATTTCCCCCAGAAACTCGACCAAGACTCGATCGCCGTCGATGGCCTCCACCCGATATTCTCTGTTGTCGGCGCTGATGTATGTGTCTCCTGGATCGAGGTGGCGGGCGGTCATGGTCACCACCTGACCTGTGCTGCGATCGATCAGGGAATAATACCCTCCGTCGAGCCGTTCGTCCTCATCTTGCGCCCAAACCGATGGAGCCATGATAAATAGTACGATCAACATCCAGCCCAGTTTGTTAGGCTTCATCTTGGCCACCTCCCCTTTGGCCTGTCTCGGTCAGCTCCCGGGACACTTCTTCGTCCACGGCCCCGTTCCTTAGTGGAGCCATCTCTTCTGCCGGCCCGCCTCCCAGCCGCTCCCTGGTCTCCCCGACCAACTCAGCAAGGCCGACGGCAATCACCCCGGCTAGGACGATGCTGTCAAACACGCCTGCTCCCCCAATGGCCATGGTGGCAGGCAGTCCCCTGGTCAAGTTCTTGGCAAGGCTGAAGACATCCACCAGCAAGATGCCCATCGTTCCAGCGATGAACGCCGCCCGCCGCGACCGACCCGCGAGATACCCGACTAGACCGGCCACGATGCTGAAAAGCCAAATGGGATCAATGAAATCCCTCTCCGGCGGCTCAAAGTCAGTCAATTGACTAAGTCCCCAGACAAAGCCGGCGGTCACCAGGGCGGCAAGTAGGGCCCGCACCTTCTCCCGCGGCTCATCAGCCCGCACCAGGAGAAAAACCGCCAGGGCTAGGGGAACTAAAGCACCCCCCACGTTGATGCTGAGGTCGACGGTATTCCTGAGGAGCGGGATATCGACAAAGCTGCCGAGGAGCATCAGACCAATAAACAGCAGCGCTTGTCTATCGGTCAGCCGCATGCGGTCTAGGACCCGATGGGCAAGGCCGAAATAGACTAGTGCCGCTACGGCCAGCAGTACGATCAGTCCCACAGGCATGCACCAATTCCCCCTCTTGCTCCATATTTCTCGGTTATGGTGCCCTTGCCCCGGTTGTCTTATGCCTGACCGTACGCGCGGGATAATTGCTCCTGTGGGCAAAGCTGCCTCTGGAGCAGAAAAAAGCAAAGGATACCGCAATGATATCCTTTGCCTTGTTATGCCTTATCAGATTTACTTCGGCTGGTGCCTACTCTTCCCCTTGGTCGAATAGCTCGGCCAAGTCATCCCCAATCATATCGCCGATGGTCACTGTATCGGCATCGCTGGGGGAGTAACGGGGAGGAGCCTCTTCGACTGGCTCGGGACTAGCCTTGGGCACCTCGCGGATGCTAAGGCCAATGCGATGGGCAGCCCCGTCGACGCTAAGTATCTTAACTTGGACTTGCTCGCCCTCTTGCACCACTTCCCGGGGATCGTTGACATGGTGGTCAGCCATCTGGGAAATATGGACTAAGCCTTCAACTCCGTCCTCCAACTTGACGAAGGCGCCAAAATCAACCACCCGGGTGACCTGCCCCTCGACGACTTCTCCTACCCGATAGCGCTCCTCAATGTCATCCCAGGGATCAGGGAGGGTCTGTTTCAAGCCCAAGGAAATCCTTTCATTTTCCCTGTCCACGTTCAACACCATGACCCGGATCTCATCGTTCTCAGAGACGATGTCCGAGGGGTGATTAACCCGACTCCAAGCCATCTCGGAGACGTGCAAGAGGCCCTCTACGCCTGAGCCTATATCAACAAAGGCGCCAAAATCAGTTATTCTACGGACGATGCCTGTAACAATCTGACCCTCTTGCAGTTCAGCAAAAATCCGGGCCTTGGCCTCTTCATACTCTTCCTCGAGGACCTCTTTGCGGGACAGGACGACATTGTTGCGTTCCCTATCCAACTCGATGACTTTCAAACGCAGATTCTGGCCCACATATTCATCTAAGTTCTCCACGTAATTGCGGGCAACATGGGAAGCCGGGACGAAACCTCTGACGCCCACATCAACCAAGAGACCGCCCTTGACCCGCTCCCTGACCCTTGCTTCAATGACTTGACCGGTCTGGTGAGCTTCCTCGAGGGTCTCCCAAGTCTTGATGGCATCGGCGCGCCGCTTGGAAAGCTGGACATTGCCTTCGTCCTCAACCCTGGTCACAACCACCTGGATCTCATCGCCGCACTTGATGACATCTTCGATGGATTGGCCCGAGCGCAAACCCAACTCCCGGAAGGGAATCACCCCTTCAGACTTGTACCCAATGTCGACCAAGACTTCATCGTCGCTGATCTGGACCACATGTCCCGTGACCATTTGTCCCGGGGTGATGGTCATAAAGGTCTCCTCATACTTGTCCTTCAGGCTCATATCCGACTCACTCGCGGCGGCCTCCGGCGCCCCCTCTCCCCCCTCCGACGCCGATTCCTCAATAGCGCCGTTGTTTTCCGAAACCGTTTCCTCGGTTTCTTCTGGATTTAGGGCATCCACTTGTTCGATAGTCTGCTTTTCCTCACTAAACTCCTTCATTCTCCTGATAACCCCCTCAATTAACCATGTGGGCGTGGAGGCTCCCGCTGTGATACCCACCTTCTTCACGGAGTCGAACCACTCTTTTTTCAGTTCCGCCTCCGTTTCGATGTGGTACGTGCGAGCACCACCTTGACCACACATTTGTGCCAGTCGTGAGGTGTTAGCACTATTGTGCCCCCCAACAACCAGCATAACATCCACCTTTTGTGCCAAATCACATGCCGCTGCCTGCCGCTGGGCAGTAGCAGGACAGATAGTATTATAAACCCTAATTTCCTCCGCTTTCTCGATTAAGGCAGCCACACATGCCCGATAGTTGTCGAAGGACTGGGTGGTCTGGGCTACTACTCCCATGCGCGCACACCGGGACAGTTCCTTGGCCTCTGCTGGAGTTGCAATGACCCACCCCTGTCCATTTAAGGAACCGAGGACAGCTTGGATTTCCGGGTGGCCAACCTCACCGACGACCACCACTTGGTAGCCGTTCTTCTCCAGGTCGCTGGCCCAGCGGATGGAACGCCTGACAAAGGGGCAGGTGGCATCCACCAGCTTCAAACCTCGTCTTAAGGCATCCTCCCTGATGGAGGCCGGTACGCCATGAGAGCGGACGACCAGATATCCCGACTCCACCTCATCTAAGGTGTCAGCTACCTTGACGCCCATCTCTTCCAACTGGGCAACAGCCTGAGGGTTGTGAATCACCGGACCTAATGAGTAGATTCGCTCGTTATTGGCCGCCGCCGTGTTAGCGGCCTCTACCGTTAAGTCCAGAGCACGCTTGACCCCAAAACAGAACCCGGCGTGCTTTGCCAGGATAATCTCCAAGCACCCACTCCCTCCCACTTATTATTTTCCCAGCATTTCGAAACAATGCTGCTTCATCCGCCGCATTTGTAATTCGTTGTCACTACCGTAAATCCTTCCCGTTCACCTTCCTCTAACATTTGCGCGATGCTGTCCCTGATTTCCCTCGTCAACTCAACAAGTTCATGCTTGGCAACCCTCTCCTTCTTCCCAGGCACCCTGATTGGCTTGCCCACTGCAATCCGCACGGACGACCCTCGAAACGGCCTCTTGCTGCACCAATTGATGGCCACAGGGACTACCGGCGAGCCCGTTTTCAGAGCTAAGAGGGCTGCCCCATTGTGGAAGGGGCGCAAGCCAACTCCTCGGGTAGTGCCTTCGGGAAAGACCCCGACAACACCTCCTCCACTAAGTATTTCCTGAGCCCGACGAATTGCCCCCCGATCTGCCGCCCCCCGGTCAACGGGAAAAGCTCCCAACTTCGTGATTATCCAACCTAAAGGGAACCACCGGAAGAGCTCCTTCTTGGCCATGAAATGCACCAAACGAGGGAAGATGAAATACAGCAGGGGGGGATCGAGTTTGCTGGTGTGATTAGCCGCCAGAATGCATCCTCCTTCAGCAGGGACCTGTTCGAGGCCAGTAACCTCGAACCCATATGCCACCTGGAAGACAAAGCGGCCAACCTTCCGCAACAGTCTATACATCACGGGGTCTCTTCCCCCTTTTTCGCCAAAGCCAGTTGCACAATTTGATCGACTACCTCATCCACATCTAAGTCCGTTGAATCAATGATGACGGCGTCATCGGCAATCCGGAGCGGGCCGACTTCTCTTTCCCGATCCATCTTATCCCGCACCCTGATTTCCTGTTCCACCTCTTCCCGCGTAGCCTCAACTCCCTTAGCTCGCCACTCTAATTGGCGGCGCCGGGCCCGTTCGGCTAAGGAAGCGGTCAAGAATATCTTCAGTTCAGCTTCAGGAAGGATGATGGTCCCTACATCCCTCCCGTCCATGACCACTCCTCCTTCAGCCCCCATCCGCCGTTGACATTCCACCAAGAATGCACGCACTAATGGGATCCGGGCCACTTGTGAAACGAGAGCTGTCACTTGGGGTGTGCGAATGGCCTCCGAGACATCCTCTCCATTGAGGAGCGTCTTCCCCGACCGGTACACGATCGATGTTTCATCAAGGAGCCTCGCCATCCCTTCTTCATCCTGAGGACTGATGCCAAGTCGCCGGGTTTGCAGGGCAACTGCCCGATACATTGCGCCGGTATCCACATATGTATATCCCAAGCGCTCCGCGACGCGGCGGGCAACGGTGCTCTTGCCAGCACCGGCAGGTCCGTCAATAGTGATGGTCAGTCGTTTAGTCATGCAACATCCACCTGTACACCAAGATCCATCAATACCGCGACGAACCCGGGAAAGGAAATATCGGCACAGGCAAAATCTTTGACGATGACCTCCTGCTTCGCCAACAGCCCGGCACAGGCCATGGCCAAGGCCAGCCGATGGTCACCACAGCTTGAGACCACTCCGCCCTTTATCTCCTGGGGACCCTCAATCACCAAACCGTCGTCCCTGGTCTCAACCACGACGCCCAGCCGGCTTAAAGCCCCTCCCAGTTCCTGGAGCCTGTCGGTCTCCTTCACCCGCAGTTCCCGCGCATCCCGCACCACCGTTGCCCCTTTCGCTTTGGCCGCGACAACGGCCAGGATGGGGATCTCATCAATCAAGCGGGGAATAATCTCGCCCGCCACCGTGGCCCCTTGCAGCTCTGTCCCCTCCACCACCACATCGGCCACCGGTTCACCGCAGACCTCCCGCTCATTCTCCAGCGCGATCCTCGCTCCCATCGCCCGCAGCACATCGAGCAGACCAGTACGGGTCGGGTTCACCCCCACGTTTTCTACCCTTAGTATGCTCCCCGGGGAACAGGCGGCAACAGCGATGGGAAATGCCGCCGAGGATAGATCGCCAGGGATGGTGATTTCCCGTCCCCGCGGCTGTTCAGTCACCGGGCCGATCACGATCCACCCATCACGTCTTGCGATGGGAATGCCAAAGTAACTCATCATCCGTTCCGTATGATCCCGTGAGAGCCAAGGCTCCGCGACCTTGCCTACCCCCGAGGTGTGTAGGGAAGCCAGTAAAATGGCCGACTTGACTTGGGCCGAAGGAACAGGTGTGTGATAAGAGATGGGTTTGAGGGAGCCGCCTCTGATGGCCAAGGGGGGGAAACGTCCGTCGCCGCGCCCATCGACCTTGGCCCCCATTTCCCGCAGGGGCTTGGCAACCCGGTCCATGGGGCGTTTGCGCAAAGAGGCATCGCCCGTCAAGATGGTCAAAAAGTCAAATCCCGCTGCGACGCCAGCCAGCAAACGCATCGTCGTCCCTGAGTTTCCTGCATCGAGGACTTCGGTCGGTTCTGATAGACCTCCCAGCCCCCGACCGTTGATGAGGAGAACATCGGCATCCCAGCTGAACTTGACCCCTAATAGATCAAGGCAGGCCAAGGTAGACAGGCAATCAGCACTCTGCAGGAACCCATCTACTTTGGTCTGCCCAGTGGCCAACGAACCTAAAATCGCTGCTCTGTGCGAGATCGACTTATCTCCCGGAACTCTAATAGTCCCCACAAGCCCATGACAAGGCTTGATCCGCAAATCCATCCTCTAGTACAACCTACCTCTCCCGGGCAGTAAAACCGGCGGCGCGTAAGACGGAAACGGCTCGCTGTACCGACTCCGGATCACCCAGGCCTAAACGCAACGTTCCGCCCTCACCCTCCCGTACACGCAATATTTCTATGTCCACGATGTTTATTCCTTCTTGAGCCAGCAAAATTGCCA
>JAAYLE010000200.1 GCA_012522085.1 Bacillota bacterium
GGGGAGGAGAAGGCATGGTTTGGGAAGGTCTGATGTCAGTTCTGACCATCGAGAGTCTGCTCTACATGGTCATCGGTGTTGCTATCGGCATTATTTTTGGTGCTATCCCCGGGCTTACGGCCAACATGGCGGTTGCTTTGTGTCTCCCGCTAACCTATAAAATGACCCCCGTTTTGGGCATCAGCACCCTGATAGCCCTTTATGTCGGAGGTATTTCCGGTGGACTCATCTCGGCCGTCTTGCTGAACATTCCCGGGACGCCGGCATCGGTTGCCTCCACCTTTGACGGCGCTCCCTTGGCCCGCAAAGGGGAAGCGGGCAAGGCGTTGGGCGTTGCTATCTGCTCCTCATTTGCTGGGACTATGCTGTCAATTGGTGCGTTGGTGTTCATTGCGCCCAGCCTTGCCAGAGCGGCGCTGCGATTTGGGCCCTACGAATTCTTCGCCATCAGCCTGTTTTCCCTGACATTGCTTGGCACTATGATTTCCGACTCGGTCTTGAAGGGCATCACTGCCGCCGTCTTTGGGGTTTGCGCATCTTTGGTAGGGATGGCTCCCATCGGAGGGGTGATGCGCTTTACCTTCGGCTTCAATGAGGTGGCGACCGGTTTTAGCATTTTGCCCGTGCTGATCGGTTTGTTTGCTATTTCGGAGATTTTCAATATGGCAATCTCTCCGCCGACCAGCGAGAGAGTTGAAGTCTACGATTACCATATCAAGGGGTTCGGGTTTTCCCTGGCTGAGGCCAAGAGTCAAATAGGCAACTTTCTGCGCTCGGCTCTCATCGGGATAGGTATCGGCATCTTGCCGGGAATTGGTGGGGGCACATCGAATATCGTAGCCTATAGCGTAGCCAAGCAGCAAAGCAAGCACCCCGAAAAATTCGGTACAGGCATCATCGATGGCGTTGTTGCCTCTGAGACAGCCAACAATGCGTCTATCGGCGGTGCGCTGATACCGCTGTTGACCCTCGGCATTCCCGGAGACACAGTGACGGCCATATTGCTTGGCGGTCTGATGATCCATGGCATAAGCCCTGGACCCCTCCTATTCAAGAATCAGGCTGCCCTTGTCTATGGCATCTTTTTTGCCCTGGTCATCGCCACCTTTGTCATGCTCCTATTGGAGTACTTTGGCATGCGCCTTTTCGTCAAAGTGCTCACTGTGCCCCAGTACATCCTCCTGCCGATCATCATTGTGCTGTGCTGTGTCGGGACCTTTGGCGTCAACCACCGCATGTTCGATGTGTGGGTATCCCTGCTCTTCGGCATTATTGGCTTTGCCATGACTAAGCTCGAGTTTCCAATACCGCCGATGCTTCTTGGTTTTATCCTCGGCCCCATCGTCGAAGTCAACCTTATCCGTGGACTTATGTATTCACAGGGCGATGTGACTGCGTTTATCAAGTCTCCTATTGCCGCGGCATTTCACCTCGTATCCGTCCTGGCGGTGATCTTCACGGTTCGCAGGGACTTGAAGAAGAGAAGAGCGAAGGAGGAGGTTTCCGCGGCTGATCTT
This sequence comes from Bacillota bacterium, assembly GCA_012522085.1. GTDB lineage: Bacteria > Bacillota > Limnochordia > JAAZLZ01 > JAAZLZ01 > JAAZLZ01. The sequence goes on from JAAYLE010000200.1 coordinate 1,518, forward strand.
AAGTAGTCATTTGTGGGCGGTGCCGGATTGGGCCGCCCCTTATTTGGTAACAGGCCCTTGCCTGGGCAGTCAAGGCAACCTCCCAGTGATGGCGCGGAAGATGCAACTTATTGCCAGGCTGCCGCGAATCGCCAAGTGCCGCGAGTTCTTTCTGTTCCGTACTAGGTAAAAAGGTCCCTTGCGACACCCCCCTGCGACATGATATAATACCCGCTAATATGGGGCCGCAGATCGGTTTCTAATTGGTTCTGTGGTCTTTTTGTAGGTAGTAGGGGGTGGGTAGTTTGTCTATCACTGGACTTGCATGGCTGCCGAAGCAAGTAATTATCTATACACCTGGCCAGGTGTGCAGCAACACTGAGCAGCTCCTGAAAAGCGAAGCTTTTCGGGAGGTGGTGCTGCGGTTCATCGGTCGCATCCGCCGCAAGCAGACCGCACTTTACGATCTGGTTGCCGCCGAGGGATGCGAAGATGCTTTGGTCGGTCTCCTAAGGGCCCTTGGTCGCCTGCCATTAGATGAGGCAGTGGCTCAAGTGCCGGGAGCGGATGTTTTGGCCGAGGATCCCAAGATGCTCCATCAGTTTGTGGAGGAGCTCTATGACTACTGGCGCCACTTTGATCGGTTTATCGTGTGCCATTCGGAAACGGCGGGGGCTCTTGATTCCAAGCCCTACCGGATTTTCAACGATAGCATCGAACAACTCACCCATCTGGTTAGGGCAGCTTACCGGGACATTTGCGAAAACATCACCGGAGACCATCCCCGGATCTATCGTCAGGTAGCCGCGGGGGCTCAGCTAGGAGTCATCGCGGTCACTAAGGACTGGCCGTGCAATGAGTCGTTGCAATGCGTGAAGGACGTTCCCTTCATCCGTCAGATCCTAATCGATCCGCCGTTGATTATCGATCCACCGATGAACAAACGGACAGGCGAGTTCACCAAGGTGGAGATGAATCCCTTGGCGGGACTGAGCTTCACTCCGGGTGATTGGTTCTGCTATCCGGCCCAGGTCGGTCATATGGTGGTGTTTGTCTACTTCCACAAGTCGTTCATGGGCTTGGGCTGTTGTCTGGCCAACCTCTTTGAACTGGCGAGCGACGAGCAGATAAGGCGGGGCCCTGATGCCGTCTATGCCTTCGGGGTTCCCCCGGAGGCCATGGCCAAGTTCGGGGACTTACCCACGGTCTTCTACGAAGATGAAGCCAACGACATGTTGGTCGCCGCGGTCCCTGGAGAAAGCCGCTTCGGCTACTTTGGCTACCTGAAGAAAATGATCTTGACGCTGCACAACATCGTGGTGATGAAGAAGCTCCGCCGTATGCCTTTCCACGGAGCGATGCTCAGGATCACCTTGAAGGACGGCGCCGAGCCCACCACTGTCGTCATTATTGGGGATACCGGCACCGGGAAATCGGAAAGCATCGAAGCCATGAGGGTGCTGGGGGATGAGCGCATCCGGGAGATAAGCATCATCGCGGATGACATGGGTTCATTGGCGGCGGATAGCGACCTCATCAGGGGGTATGGTACGGAGATTGGCGCGTTCGTCCGTCTCGATGACCTGCAGCAGGGCTATGCCTTCGCTCAGGTCGACCGGGCCATCATCATGAGTCCCCATAAGATCAACGCCCGGGCGGTGATGCCGGTTACCACCATGGATGAGGTGCTCCATGGCTACCCGGTGGATTATATCCTCTATGCCAACAACTACGAGGATGTGGATGAGGAGCATCCCATCATCGAGCAGTTTGCCGACGTAGAGGAGGCCCTAGCCGTCTTCCGCCGCGGAACAGCTATGTCCAAGGGGACCACTACCTCCAGCGGCCTTGTCCATACCTATTTTGCCAATATCTTCGGTCCCGCCCAGTACCCCAGGCTCCATGATGAGATCGCGGGGGATCTCTTCCAGAAGGCCTTCGACCAGGGCATCTTTGTTGGCCAAATCCGGACGCGGCTGGCCCTGCCTGGTTACGAGCAACAAGGTCCGGAAGCCGCGGCCAAAGCCCTCCTTAGTCTCATCACCGCGGAAGAGTCCTGACGAGACTAGTAGTAAAACGAGGCCCCAAGAGCTTGGGGCCTCTACTAGTCTTAGCCGATTATCCAAAGGAACAGGTAAATCAGCAGCAGGATCAGCAGCTGAAATAGGTTGATCACTCCGAAAGCCCACAGCAAGATGGCGAAAATCGAGAGGATCAAGAAGCGGGCAATAGCTTGCTGGCTCAGGGGAGGTCCAAACAGCTGGGCCCTCAGCTCCTCTAGGTTCACCTTCATCATCTTAAGCCTCCTTTCTCCCTTCCGTTCGATATACACTACGCATCTGGACTGGGACCCGTGTCGGTAGGGATGGCCTATTTGCGTTAGGGCTGAGGTTGAGGGAGGACTATTGCCATTGGCCCAGAACAAATATTGTGAACACCTTCCCAAATCAAGGACTGGTGAACAAAAATCACACGAGGAGGTAGAGTAATGAAACGAGTACTAATCAGTTGCATGCTGGTTCTTGTCTTAGCCTGCGCTGCCGCCGCGGCCGATTATGCGGTTGATGTGGTGGTTGTTGGGGCAGGAGGCGCGGGGTTGTCGGCAGCCGTGGCTGCGGCCGACAACGGCGCGTCGGTGATCGTCATTGAAAAGATGCCCTTCGCTGGTGGGAACACAACCTTGTCCACCGGGAGCATTTATGCTGGAGGCGCGGCAAGGTCCCTAGAGGCAGGCTTTTACTACCCGCCTTCCGAGTTTGCCAATGTCATCATGACCACCTCCGAAGGAACCTGCAATGAACGTCTAGCCCGGTTTGTCGCCTCTGAGTCAGGGCTGACGGTGAACTGGCTGGCAGGATTGGGAGTCCAGTTTAGACCTGTTGCGGCGCCCGGGGCGGTTCACTCCACCATCCCCGATGGCAGCGGCATCATCAAACCCCTGCTGGAGGCGTGCAAGGAGCGAGGGGTCGAGGTTATGCTAAACACCAGGGGAGTTGAACTGCTAGTCTAAAACGGCCGTATCGCCGGTGTCAAGGCAGAGCAAAAGGACAAGTCCATCACCATTGCAAGCAAGGCTGTTGTCATAGCCACCGGCGGATTCGCCGCCAACCGGGACATGGTGTATAAATACAAGCCCGAGTATGCAGACCTGATCGTTTCCTGCTCCATTGGGGCAACGGGGGATGGCATCATCATGGCTGAAGCCATCGGGGCTGCAACTGTCGACATGGATCGGGTAATGCCCACTCCAACCGCTGAGATCAATTCCAAACGGCTGATCACTGCCGGAATGCGAAACACCGCTGGCGCTATCCTCGTCAACGAATTTGGTCAGCGCTTCGTTGATGAAACCCTGCTCTACGAACCCCTGTCCATTGCGATAACTGAGGAAGTGGCTGAGGGCACGTTAGAATACGTGTTCGAAGTGTTCGATGAAAAGGGGAAAGAGAGTGTTCCTATCTGCCAAACCTATGTGGATGGCGGCCTCACCGTTCAGGCTGACACCCTCGAGGGCTTGGCCGAGGAGCTGGGCATAGATCCTGATTCTTTTGCCAAGACAGTTCGAGAATACAACCAGGCCATCAAAGAAGGCAAGCCTGATCCCTTCGGCAAGACCAAGGCCCGCAATCCCATCGAGACGCCTCCCTTCTATGGCATCAAGGTCAAGCCGGGGCATCTTGCCACCAGGGGCGGCCTTAAGATCAACGAAAAGGCCCAGGTGCTAGACCTCTCCGATAATCCCATCCCAGGGTTGTACGCAGCGGGTGAAGTCACCGGCGGCGTGTTCGGAGGCGGATACATCGGCGGCGGGTTCCTCGCAGAAGCGACCGTCTTGGGCCGGATAGCTGGCGCCCAAAGCGCCATCGATGTCCTCAGCCAGTAAGGCGATAAGGCCGTCCATTCAGGGCGGCCTTTCCTCGTTTTCTGATGGTGTTTGGGGGGACGGGGGGCGGCAAAGACCCGCTCCCTGGACATCCTAATGAGTCCATTCGATCAGTATTATGTCATCACCGAGCTTCCTCTTGACGGCTTGCTTCATGGCTTCGAAATGGAGGCAAGGATAATCGATGGGATTTCCCTTGCTGATGCACTAAGCAAAGGCAATTGCCTCCGCACCCCGTTCAACCATGAGCCTTGCCGTCGCGACGGCCCTTTCTGCAGGGCAGCCGCCGCAGGACACAAATCCCACTACTTCCACGGGTCCGGCCTCTGCGAATGCTCCTAAGCTGGCCACTTTGAAGTCTGTTGTACCGGGACAGAGATCTTCCGTTTGTTGGCAGGGCAAGATCCCTACTCTCATTGATAACCCTCCAATCTGCGGTCGAAGAAGGCCATCGCCTACTGCCAAACCACGTTGAACTCGGAATCCTTGTCCCTATTCTTAAACACACTGCTAAACCAGGGCCACTAGATTCTGCCCTGGAGATTTCCTCCTTTCCTAGTGTCTGTTCAAATCCTGGCCTCTCTACAGCACCGACTCAAGAATCACTTGACAAAGAACTAAGCCAGGCCCTAATATATTAGTGCAGGCCGCGATGGGTTGTTTCAGCCCGTAGTGTGGTCTGTTTTTTTGCCTTTGCTGATAGTTTTTCTATGTGTTGGTCAACATCCAATCGAATGGCGTGCACCCTAAGACTCTGCATTGCCTTTTCACTGGA
>JAAYLE010000201.1 GCA_012522085.1 Bacillota bacterium
AGTGGAGCTTCTTTGCCTGATCATACATCGCCTCGGCAATCTCTTCGCGTCCCCACCCAACGGCATTGGCCCGTGTTCCGCCGGCCGCAAGGTCGAGATACGTTCTGCCGGTGGAATCAGTGACCCTAAGCCCCCTGCCCTCCACCAAAGTCCAAAGGACGGGTTCTTCAGCTAAATTGGTGTTATGGGGCACCACGTGTCTTGTCAGCCTTTTCCCGCTCGCCACAAAATTCGCCCCCTTGTTAATTAGCATTAAATGACCGTCAGTCTATGTTTCTCCGTGGGCCTGTGGACTCCTCCCCAACTTGGCCGGCAGACACATGTGTCTTTGTCTGGATTCCCGTTCCTTATTCCTTATGTCGCGGCACCCGGTTCCTGGCGGCTTACTTACATCCCTGGAATCGTCTCCCACAGTTCTTTCTTGGATAGACTAATGAAGGAGGCTGACCAAGTCAACCTCCTCTTCCCTTGTCACCGCAGGAAATTGTCCCTCCACGGTGAATACTATAGGAACAGAGCAAGCCGAGGAGTGGGAAAGATGAAACTGATGCTAGCGGTCGTTGACGATGCCGATGTCCGTTCCCTCACGGAGAAGCTGGTTTCAGCCGGTCTTCGAGCTACAGTATTGGCCAGCACCGGCGGATTCCTCCGTCAGGGGAATACTACGCTGCTCTTAGGGCTGGAAGACGACCAGATTGACACTGCCTTAGACATAATCAAAGGAACATGTCAGCGACGCAAACGTTTGATGACTTATGCGCCGCCTGAATTCCCGGCCCTGAGTATGCCCATTGAAGTGGAAGCAGGTGGGGCGGTCGTCTTCATCCTGCCAATAGAACAGTTCCACCATTTCTAATAGAACACGACATTATACGCTGTCCCGTCCGCTTCCATCCAGGGGACAGTCCGCTCCTGACCCCCAACGTCCATCGCCGGGGATAGGACCTCCTCACTGCTGTCGTAAGCCGGCTCCAGGAAATAGCGGGCGCCGCAGCTGCACCGCAGGATCCTGTTCAGACCGTCACCCCCCACGTGGTTTCGGGCATCACAAAATGGACAGTTAACGCTGAGCATGTCTCTCCCCCCCCGCTCTTTAAGTTTGCCAGGAGGAAAGAAGAGCATACGAGAACTCCCCAGTCGACTTCTGCCGGGCGGGATAAAACCTAACCTACAGCTCCAAAGTCTTCCAATGGCCCATGGCGAAGCTGCGATAAAGAAGGGCGCCGCGAACAAATAGATCAGCGATCATGCCCACATACGCTCCTACCAAACCCCAGCCCAAACCATAACTGAGGAAGTAGGCGATGGTCAGCCGCACCCCCCAGATCCCGGCAACGGTTACGACCATCACCCGTCGGGTGTCGCCTGCACCCCTGAGGGCCCCCGCCATCACCATGACATAGGCCAGCGCCGGCTGGGAGACAGCAACAATGCGCAGACATACCGAAGCTAGCTCAATCACCTGAGGATCTTGGGTGAACAGTCGTACCACTTGCTGCGGGAACAAAAACAAAGCCATGCCCAGCAGAGCCATGATGTATGCCGCCGAACGGGCTGCGACCTGGCCGCTTTGCTCCGCCAAATCGGGACGCCCTGCCCCCAGTCCCTGTCCAACGAGAGTCGTGGCAGCCAGCGCAAAGCCGAAGCCAGGCATAAAAGACAACGACTCCGCGGTCAAACTGACGGCATGGGAGGCTATGGCGACTGTACCGAGACCGGCCACAATCAAGCCGAAACCGAGCTGTCCCCCCCGCATGATCATCTGTTCCGCTGCCGCCGGAGCGCCTATCCCGATTATCCGTTTGAGGGCGGGAATATTCCACCGGTAGTCATCGCTAAGGCGCAAGTTGACGACGCAGCGTTCACTGAACAAGGCCCGAAGGGCCAAGAGACCCTCCACTGTTCGGGCAATTGCCGATGCCAATGCCGCACCCGCCACGCCCATTGGAGGAATCCTGCCCATTCCAAAAATGAAAATGTAGTTTAAAATGATGTTCAACACATTGCCAATGCCTGTCACCAGCATAGGCGTCTTAGTGTCCCCGGCGCCCCTGAGCACAGCATTGATGCCCAGCAGCCCCAAGGAGAAGGGGACCGCATAGGAGACAATCCTCAGGTACTGTCCGCCAAGACGGATGATGCTCTCGTCGGGGGAGCTGTCCAGGATCATCATGAGACGAATCAACTGCTCCCCGAACATGACGCCGCCCACCCCGAGGACCAAAGCCAGCAAGACAAGCAGCTTAATCGATTGGCGGGCTATCTCCCTGGCTTCATCCCACTCCTGCGCCCCTGTATGCCGGGCTACGAGGGCGGTCGTTCCCACCGTCACCGCTGCAAACACCGCAAGGGAAAAGTGCACCAGAGCATTGGCCAAGTCAACGCTGGCTATGGCCTCCTTCCCCAGCTTCCCCACCATGATCACATCTGCTATGCCTACCCCCATATGGAGGATGTTTTCGACTATAGCTGGCCAGGCCAGGGCAAGCACCCCTAGACGCACTTCCGCGCGTGCGGCATCTAACGCCATAACAGTCCACCTTTCCCTAGCAAGAAAAGCGAGGCTCGGTGCCATGCACCAGCCCCCGCACATGAGTTCTCCGGCGTATTTACTGTGAAAAACAAGGAATTACACTCCTGAGTGATGTCCGCAACGGAAAAAAGACACTAACCCCCTTGAGCATTATATCACACAAAGTTCTCAAGGTCGAGAGCGCCGCCCTGGACTGCCTTCACCAGAACAGGTTGTAATTCGGGGCTTCTTTGGTAATCTGCACATCATGGGGATGGCTCTCCTTGGTGGAGGCCGGAGTGATGCGGATGAACCTGGTTTGGGTCCTCAACTTCTCGATGGTGTCCACGCCGCAGTAGCCCATCCCGGCTCGCAAGCCCCCAATCATTTGAAATACCGTTTCCGACAGGGGACCCTTATAGGGAACCCGTCCCTCAATCCCCTCAGGGACAAGCTTTCTGGCATCTTCCTGGAAATAGCGGTCGCTGCTGCCCGAACGCATAGCCCCCATGGAGCCCATGCCCCGGTAGACCTTAAAGCTGCGCCCCTGGTAAATCTCAACTTCGCCTGGGCTCTCTTCCGTTCCCGCAAGAAGGTTGCCCAGCATGACCACATGGGCTCCCGCGGCGATGGCTTTGACCATATCACCAGAATGGCGAATGCCGCCGTCAGCAATGATGGGGATGTCCCCCGCCACCTGGGCACAGTCAAACACAGCCGTTATCTGAGGTACGCCAATGCCGGCCACCACCCTAGTTGTGCAGATCGACCCCGGGCCCATACCCACCTTGACAGCATCCGCCCCTGCGTCGATGAGCGCTTTCGTCCCCTCGGCAGTGGCCACGTTGCCGGCCAGGATGTCGACTCGGCTGCCATAACGCACTTTAAATTTCTCCACTGTTTCCAGCACCAGCTTGGAATGACCATGGGCTGTATCGATCACCAGGGCATCGACGCCGTTCTCGACTAAGGCTGCGGCCCGCTCATCCGCATCGGCGCCGACCCCCACCGCCGCCGCAACCCTCAGCCTTCCCTGCTCATCCTTGGTAGCCAGGGGATACTTACGGGCTTTCTCAATGTCTTTGATAGTGATGAGGCCCTTGAGCATGAAATTTCCATCGACGAGGGGCAATTTCTCGATCCGATGCTTGTGCAGGATTGCCTTTGCCTCCTCGAGGGTTGTCCCCACAGGAGCTGTGATGAGATTCTCCTTAGTCATCACATTGCCGATGGGCTGCTCCTCGTTCTCTTCGAAGACCAAGTCCCGGTTGGTGAGAATGCCTACCAGACGGCCCCCTTCAGTAATGGGCACGCCGGAAATGTGGTAGCGGGCCATGATCTCCAGCGCATCCTTGACCCGATGGCGAGGCGATAAGTGAAAAGGATCGACGATGACTCCGCTTTCGGAGCGCTTGACCTTGTCAACCTCCCCCGCCTGAGCCTCGATGCTCATGTTCTTATGGATGACGCCTATCCCGCCCTCCCGGGCAATGGCGATGGCAAGCCTCGCTTCAGTCACCGTGTCCATGGCCGCACTCATGATGGGAATGTTCAGCCGGATCCGCTTTGTCAATTTGGTGGAGACATCAACATCCCTCGGCATAACCGCTGAGTATGCCGGCAGCAACAAGACATCGTCGAAGGTCAATCCTTCCTTGCCGAATTTCTCCGCGAATTCCAACGCCCTTCCCCCCTTCAGAATGACTTCACAAGGATCTATTGCTCCCAAAGTTACTCTACCGCCCTTAGATTGTCAACACATCCAAGAGGGTAAAAGCAAAAACCAGGACGCCTGCAGCTAAATTAACGTTGAAAGCCGCACCGAGTCTCTCCGGCCGATGCCCCTTGAGCAAAGCCACTTCCCATACGAAAAGCAGCAGCAGGAATGCCAGCCCCAGAAGGTACAAAGGTCCCAGGCCGGCAAAGCGCCCAAGCAGCACCAGGAGAAACAGAGTCGCCACGTGGCATCCGACACCCACCAAGAGGCTCCGCCCAACTCCCAAACGAACGGGGATGGAATGCAGTCCCAACCTCCGGTCCACTTCCACATCAGCTGCCTGGTAGAAGATGTCGAACCCTCCAACCCAAAGGGTCACCGCCGCCCATAGGATTGCCGGCGCAAGCTCCACCCGCCCTGTGACGGCCAGCCACGCGCCGACCGGTCCAAGCCCGAGGGTGCCTCCGAGGAAAAAATGACACAGGGAGGTAAACCGCTTGGTATACGAATAGGAAACCAGGAAAAAAACCGCTGCGGGCGCGAGGTAAAAGCAGATTGGCTCCAGCCGGTAGGCGGCATAAACCAACAGCAGGAAATTCCCCAAGGCAAAGACGATGACCTCCGCCGGCTCGATTTGGCCCTGGGGAAGGGCCCACTCCCTAGTCCGAGGATTGACCGCATCATACCCCGCGTCAGCCAGTCGGTTCCACGCCATCGCACCTCCATGGGCTCCCACCATGGCCACGGTGATCCAAAGCAACTTGTCCCAGCCCGGAAACCCCCCGGCAGCCAAGAAAGCGCCCGTGTAGGCAAAAGGTAGGGAAAACAAGGTGTGCTCCATTCTGATCATGGTCAATAAGACTCCCAGACGCAAGACCGCGGCCCCCCTTCTTAAGCCCTCATTGGAGATATGTTTCCCCTCCCCTGAATAAGAATCCTGCCGCTTGACCGGGTCTAGGCCGCCCACAGTCCATCTTAGTTTCTCCCCACCTTTCAGTGGAAGATGCAGGATTCCGTCTTTCGCGGACAAATGCCGGCAGCCTGGCAGGAAAAGTCTGTGTAAAATGTTTGTGGGAAAAGATGGGATGGAGACTGAGGAAGACCTCTGAGAAAGAGGAACGAGAAGCCGATCCTCGAAATAGAGTTAATGGCAAAAAAACCCATGG
>JAAYLE010000202.1 GCA_012522085.1 Bacillota bacterium
CCTAAGAATCCCAAGGAAAGGAGGAGGGAGCTCACGGTCGGATCCGTCAGGAAGCGGGCCAGATTCTCGGCCCAGTTAGGGCTCGGTTCGATGACCCTGGCATCATCAAACCCGTATTTACTCAGCACCTGCTGCCGCCCAGCCGCGATGAAATCGGCAAATCCTCGCCTTTCCGCCTCATTGGCCGATAAGGTGAGGATTTTATCCTTTTCCACCAGCCCTTCGATGACCACATCCTTGTCCACCATGGCCGCAGCCACTTGGGGATCCCGCCCGTTTCGTTCGGCCAGGCTCTCGAATTCGGCTCGGAGAGCGGATATTACCTTTTCCTCAGCAGGACGAGGCTCGGCAGCCCCCATGGAGGAGCCCGGGGCCATCACCAGGTAGTCGGCGGCCAGGGCGATCAAGGCCCCGGCCGACCAGGCCCGACCGCGCACATGGGCGATGACGGGCATTGGCATGTCGAGCATCAGATCGACTAGTTCTGTGGCCGCATCAACCCGTCCACCGAAGGTGTCGATCTCGAGAAGTATCCCCTCAACTCCATCGCGCTTAGCTTCATTGAGCGCCCGCTTGACAAATTCGACCAGACCCGGTTCGATAGTGCCCTCGATAGGTATAACGTAAACCGTCGCTCCCTGCGCCAGGGCGCTCCCTGTGAGCAGAAGGAGCAGACAAAGCGCCAACAGCACCGTCTGACATCGACGCAAAGCCCATACACCCCCCTCACTATTATCTTCGCTGACCTATTCCCAAGTCCTTTGGCCCTTTACTGATCATCGCCTCGAGGAGTCCTTTCTATGAGTGAAAGGTCGGCGGACCATCCGCCGACCCATACAAGAAAGCAAGCGACCCGGCATCCGTCGATGCCGGGCCTGCCGGTCTACTAGCGATAGCGGCGCTTCCTGGCCGCTTCGGATTTCTTTTTCCGCCTGACGCTCGGCTTCTCGTAATGCTCTCGCTTGCGAACTTCCCGCAGAACGCCAGCTCGCTGGCACGAGCGCTTAAAACGGCGCAAGGCCCTGTCCAGGCTCTCATTCTTACCGACCCTGACTTCCGACAATCCTTCTCCCTCCCCCCGCTGCAAAAACATTGGCCCCCGATGGGTTGATCAGCCGGGAGGCCAGGCCAAATTCCGCCCCCCTAGTAGGTGGTAATGCAGGTGAAACACCGTTTGCCCTGCCGCGGAATTACAGTTTACCACCAAGCGGTATCCGTCTTCGGCAATACCCTCTCTGGCGGCCAAATCTTTGGCCACGAGGTGTATATGCCCCACCAATTCCCTGTCTTCGGGGGAAAGCTGAGAAAGACTCGGAATGTGCTTTTTGGGAATGATCAGCAAATGCACCGGCGCCTGGGGATTAATGTCCCGAAAGGCAAGGGTGGTCTCATCTTCGTAAACGATGTCTGCTGCCAATTCCTTATTCACTATCTTGCAAAACAGGCAATCTGTCACCGACACACCCCCCTCCAGGCATCCTTCCGAGAACAATCCTCGTACACCACTATTCTACATCATGTCCTTAGTTCCTGCCTCCATCAGAAACAGTTCGCCATCCACATGGTCCTGATGGGCGGCTGTGATCCGGACGGGCAGCAGGCTGCCGACAAGCTCATCCGGCCCGGCCGCGACCACCCGCACATAGTTGTCCGTCAGTCCCTCCAACAAGCCCGGCTCTTTGGCGGGGGCCTCCAGCAAGACCTCCTCAACCCGGCCCACGAGCTGCTGGTGAAAGGCAAGCTGCAGCTCATCGCCCAGCTGGATGAGCCTTTGGCTGCGTTCTTCTTTGACCTTCTTGGGAAGATCTTGCAGCCGAGCCGCGGGTGTGTTTGGCCGCGGGGAATAGGTGAAGACATGGAGACGGCTGAATTGCATTCGCCGGACGAAGGTCAAAGTGGCCAGGAAATCTTCTTCTTCCTCCCCGGGAAAGCCGACGATGATATCGGTGCTGATAGCCAGACCCGGGGTCTTCTCCCTCGCGCGGGCGACCATTTCTTCATACTGCCCGGCGGTGTACTTTCGTCCCATCAGGCGCAGAATCTTGTCGCTGCCGCTTTGCAGGGGGATGTGCAGGTGGCGGCAGACAGTGCCGAGCTGCAGAGTCTGTAGCAGCTCAGGCGTGACCTCATGGGGATCCACCGAACTGATCCTGATCCGGCGGATGCCGTCAATCCCCTGGATGTGGTTTATCAGGCGGGCTAGGTCCCATCTACCCGGCAGGTCCTGTCCATAGCCGCCAAGGTGCACCCCTGTCAGCACGATCTCCTTGAATCCTGCCTGGGCCAGTCTTTCCACTTCCGCCTTGACGGCCATCGGGTCCCGGCTGCGGCTCGGCCCCCGCACCAGCCGGACCTTGCAATAGGTGCAGTGTTCGTTGCAGCCATCCTGCACCTTGATGAAGGCCCGCGTCCGGCCCCGGAAGGCCTCGATGGGCAGCTCTTCAAACTCCTGGATGGAGGCAGCCGGCGCCACCATCTGGACCCTTTCTTCTTCCGCTAGGGCCTTCTCCACCAAGTCAACCACCTGGCCCCGCTGATCCACCCCGACCACCACCGCTACTCCCGGCAGGGCGGCGACCTCATTGGGGGCGTGCTGGGTATAGCAGCCCATAGCCACGATGAGGGCATCGGGATTGAGGCGTCGGAAGCGGCGGATGGCCTGGCGGCACTTGCGGTCGCTGGCGGAAGTAACGGTGCAGGTATTAATCACGTAAATATCCGCCGCTTCCCAAGGATCCACCAGGCGGTAGCCCCGGCGACGAAACAGCTCGCCCACCGCTTCTGTTTCATATTGATTCACCTTGCAGCCTAACGTTTCCAAGGCAACCTTCTTACCCATCAACTCGATCCTTTCCGGGCGCTCGTCCCAAGTCTCCCCACTGGTAGAGAACCATGCTCATAGCCGCGATCCCAGCCGTTTCCGTCCTTAAAATGCGGGGCCCTAAGCTGACGGAGAGGAAGCCCCCTTCCCTCAGCTGGGCAATCTCCCCTGCGGTCAGCCCGCCCTCCGGGCCAATGAAGATGTTCACCGTCTGGGGAGGAACAGGCTGCTCAGATAGGGCTTCATAAAGGCCCCGGCCCCCCTCCTCTTCCCAGGGCACCAAGTTCAACCCCCCAGAGCCCACCATGGTCAAGGCCTGGGACAAGGAGCAAACGCCTCGGACCGCCAAGGGAACGGGACGGCCGCACTGTTTGGAAGCCTCTTTGGCGATTCGCTCCCAGCGGGCAAGGCGCTTGTTGGCCTTTTCCCCATCTAGCTGCACGACGGAGCGCTCACAATCAACGACGATCACCTGGGCCGCCCCGAGCTCCGCCGCCTTTTGAATGATGAGGTCCAGCTTGGGCCCCTTGGGCAGTCCTTGGAGGAGATTGACGCTGAGGGGCACCGGCACATAATCCCGCCGCCCCGTCACGGCAACGTCCACCTTGCCCCCGCCGATGGATTTGACCTCGCCTTCCCATTGGCCTCCTCGCCCATCAAAGAGCAATATCTTCGCTCCCGGCCGCAGGCGCAAGACATTGGCCAAGTGGTGGGCTTCTTCGCCCGCTAAGACGCAGCCATCAGCAGACCACGCATCAGGATCAACGAAGAATCGGTGCATAGTTCTATTTCCTCGCGGTGATGGTCACCCACTCACCTTGAACCCTTTCTCCAGTGATCGATAGGCCCGCCTTAAGCAAGGCCCGTCTTGTCTCCTCCCCCTGGGTCACACTGATGCCCGCGGCAACCAGGCTGCCTCCAGGGTAAAGGAGCTCCCCTGCCCGGGGGGCCAGGGCGATGATCACGGGGGCAATGATGTTCATCAGGATCAAGTTCGCCCCCTTCGGCAATACCTCCAGGGAGCCTTGGCGAACGTCGATGACCTCCTCTAGGCCATTGAACAGGACGTTTTCGCGGCAAACCCGCACGGCCACCGGATCCACATCGACCGCCAAGACCCTTCCCGCATCAAGTCTAGCCGCGGCCAGGGATAAAATGCCTGAGCCGCAGCCCACATCATAAACGATCATGCCCGGAAGGATGAGTCTTTCCATCTCTTCCAGGCACATGGCCGTTGTTGGATGATGCCCGGTGCCGAAGGCCATCCCCGGATCCAAAAAGACAGGCACCCTCCCGGGAGGACATTCCTCCCACGAGGGGCAGATGATGAGCTTGGCGCCGATGGGCACAGGTCGGTAGAACTTCTTCCAGGACTCGGCCCAATCCTCATCCCTCACCACCCGAGTGCGCACCTGGGCCGATCCGAGACCCCATTTTGGGAAAAGGGCGACATCGGCTGCAATGCGGTCAACTTTGTCCTTCATCTTCTCCTCATAGGGCAGGTAGCCAGCGATGAGCTCCATCTCTCCTTCGGACTGGAAAGCCGCTCCCTGGCACCCTGCCTCCAACAAGATGGCCGCCGCAGCTTCGGCAGCCTCCTTTTCCGCCCGGATTTCCACCTTCAACCATTCCACCAGACCCACTCCCTACTGGGCGCTGCGTCCACGATTTTCAAAGGCGTTCTTGACCTTTTCGAAAAAACCCTTCTCCCTTTCTTCTTTAACCTCAGCATTTGTATCTACTTCGGCGAACTCCTCCAGGAGCTGTCGCTGCCGCGGGGTCAGCTTGATGGGTGTAACCACTTTGACTTTCACATGCTGATCGCCCCGGCCAAAACGATGGGGCACTCCTTCGCCCCGCAGGCGAAAAGAGGTGCCGGTTTGGGTCCCCTCGGGGATCCGGAGTCTCGCTTGCCCATCGAGGGTGGGCACCAGGATCTCATCGCCTAGAGCTGCCTGCACAAAGCTGATGGGTATTTCACAGTAGATATCATTCCCCCGCCGCCGAAAGAGTTCATGGGGCTTCACCGTGATGTAGATGTATAAGTCCCCGGGAGGACCGCCGTTAAGTCCGCCCTCGCCTTCCCCGGCCAACCGCACCCGCTGGCCTTCATCGACGCCGGCAGGGATCTTGACCTTGAGGCGGCGGCGCCGGTTGACCCGGCCCTGACCGCCGCATTCCCGACAAGTCTGTTCCGCCCGTCTGCCTTCGCCCCGGCAGCGGGGACAGGTCCGAGCGTTCACAAACTGACCGAAGGGCGTCCGCTGGACGGTGCGAATCTGCCCTGTCCCCTGACAATCGGGACAAGTTGTCATCGAGCTGCCCGGTTCGGCGCCATCGCCGCCGCAGCGGGGACAAGCCTCCAGACGGGTGATATCCAGTTCTTTCTCCACCCCAAAGACAGCTTCCATGAAGTCGAGGTGAAGGTCGTAGCGCAAATCGGCCCCCCGCTGGGGTCCCCGCCGCCTGGCCGAACGGGTGGCTCCGCCGAAGAACATATCGAAGAAGTCGTCAAGACCGCCGCCGAAGTCCCCGAAATCAAAGCCGTCGAAGCCGCCTGGCTGCCCGTTGGCTCCTTCGAAGGCGGCATGACCGAACTGATCGTAGCGTCGGCGAAGGTCGGGGTCAGATAACACCCGGTACGCCTCATTGATTTCTTTGAACTTCTCTTCGGCCTCGGGATTCTTGTTCACATCCGGGTGGTACTTGCGAGCCAAGCGTCGATAGGCCTTCTTTATTTCCTCCTCCGCCGCTCCTCGCTCTACCCCCAGCACTTCGTAGTAATCCCTTTCCGCCACCTACTCACCCCCTCCCCCGACACCGAGGAAGCTAGTTCTCCTCATCATCAACTTGCGTATACTCGGCATCGACAACCTTCTCTCCATCATCGGCCGACTGCTTGCTTTCCGTAGTCTCCTGCTGCTGATAGATCCTGCTGGACATGTCGTAGAGCACTTTGCTCAAAGCATCCATCTTGTCCTTGATTTGCTCCTTGGTCCCATTGGCCAGGGCGTCTTGCAGCGCCTGCCGAGCTTCGTCGATCTTCTGTTTCTCATCGGGGGAGACCTTATCGCCCAGGTCCTTCACCGTCTTCTCCACCGAATAAATCAAGGTGTCGGCCTGGTTGCGCAGCTCGACCTCTTCTTTTCGCTCTTTGTCCTGTTGCTTGAAGGACTCGGCCTCTTTGACCATCCGGTCGATTTCTTCCTCGGTCAAACCTACCCGGGAGGTAATGGTGATCTTTTGCTCCTTGCCCGTGCCCAGGTCCTTGGCCGACACATTAACGATTCCGTTCCGGTCCACATCGAAACTTACTTCAATCTGCGGCACTCCCCTGGGGGCCGGCGGGATGCCCGTCAGTTGGAACCGACCCAGGGTCACATTGTCGGCAGCCATCGCCCGCTCCCCTTGGAGGACATGGATGTCAACGGCAGTCTGCCCATCGGCCGCAGTCGTAAAGACGCGCTTCTTGCTGGTTGGGATGGCGGTGTTGCGTTCGATCAGAGTTGTCATCACGCCGCCTAGCGTTTCAATCCCCAAGGACAAGGGGATGACGTCCACGAGGACAATGTCCTTGACCTCTCCGGCCAACACTCCGGCCTGGATGGCCGCGCCGATGGCCACACACTCATCGGGGTTGACGCCCTTGTTGGGCTCCTTCCCGAGGATGCTGCGAATGGCCTCCTGGACCGCGGGAATCCTGGTGGACCCGCCGACCAAGATGATCTCGTCGATATCCTTCGGCTCAAGTCCCGCATCGGCCAAGGCCCTGTGGGTGGGTCCCATGGTGGCCTCCACCAAGTCCTTGGTCAACTCGTTGAACTTGGCCCTGGTGATCAACATATCGAGATGGAGCGGTCCGCTGGGACCGGCGCTGATAAAGGGAAGATTAATGTTGGTGGCCTGAAGGCCCGACAGCTCGATCTTGGCCTTCTCGGCAGCTTCTTTCAACCGCTGGGTAGCCATCCGGTCCTGCAGCAAATCGATCCCGTGTTCCTTCTTGAATTCGGCCGCCACATATTCCATCAGCCGCCGGTCGAAGTCATCCCCGCCCAAGCGGTTGTTGCCGCTGGTGGCTTTGACTTCAAAGACGCCATCGCCCACTTCCAAGATAGAGACGTCAAAAGTGCCGCCGCCCAGGTCGAAGACCAGGATGGTTTGATCCGACTTCTTATCTAGGCCATAGGCCAAAGCAGCTGCGGTGGGCTCGTTGATGATCCTCAGGACCTCCAAACCAGCAATCGTTCCCGCATCTTTGGTCGCCTGTCGTTGGGCGTCGGTGAAATAGGCAGGCACGGTAATCACCGCTTTGGTCACCTTTTCGCCCAGATAGGCTTCAGCCTGATCCCGGAGCTTCCCCAGGATCATCGCCGAAATCTGCTGCGGAGTATATTCTTTACCACCGATGGTAACACGGTAATCAGTCCCCATCCTCCGCTTGATGGACAGGACAGTGCCGTCGGGATTGGTGACAGCCTGGCGTTTGGCCACCTGGCCCACCATCAGCTCTCCCGTCTTCGAGAAGGCAACCACCGATGGGATGGTACGATCTCCTTCCGCACTGGGAATTACCACCGGTTCTCCGCCTTCAACGACGGCCACGACGGAGTTGGTCGTCCCCAGATCGATGCCGATCACCTTGCTCATCAGTCATCATCTCCTTCGTCAGCCTGGATCTCTTCCACAGGCCTCTTAGCGGTCTTAACCATGCTCGATCTTATCAGGCGATCCTTGAACACATAGCCCCGACGCAGTTCATCCACGACGATGTCAATGCCATCTGCATCGGCGTTTTCACAAGCGATGGCTTCATGAACATTAGGATCAAAAGGAGAACCTACCCCGGGTACAGGTTGTAGGCCCTCTTGGAAAAGGATATCGGTGAGCTTTCGTTGGACTAGCTCAACGCCGCTGTAGAGCCCCTGATCAGGGCTGTCAGCGCCGGCGAGCAAAGCTCTTTCTAGATCATCGATCACCGGCAGCAGCTTTTCGATCAGCTTACTGTTGGCTTCGTCGCCGATCGTCTCCATCTCCTGGCGGGTCCGCCGCCGATAATTGTCGAAGTCGGCCCGCAGCCGCACATACGCGTCTGTCAACTCGGCCACCTTCGCTCTGAGAGTCTCAACCTCCTGGGAAAGGGACTCTTGTGCCTCCTCCGCTTCCTCCGTCTCATCGAGCTCTACATCCGGATCTTTCGGCTGCATCTCTTCATTAGTCACTGTGCTACCTCCACTCCCTCACATACACACAAAATTCCCTTGGAGATCGGATCTTCCCCCCGGGAATTCGGACAACAATTCGGCTGTCTAGCGACCTCGGGACCATCGCCGGGACATCTTGGTCAACATTTCACTCAAGTTGTCGGCCACGAACTCCACCACCGAGACGGCCCGCGCATACTCCATCCTGGTGGGCCCTAAGACTCCTACTAGACCGATCGTCTGGCCGCCAATGCCATATGTTGCGGTGACCATGCTGCAGTCCTTCATCCCCGCATAGACGTTCTCCTCTCCGATGGTGATGGTTACCTCATGGTCATAGGCCGCCGCAGTGAGCATTGACAGGATCCGGCCCCGCTCCTCTAGGGCTTCCATTAGCAGTTTAGCCCGTTCCACATCACGAAATTCCGGCTGGTTCAGGATACGTACCGCCCCGTCAAGATAGACCGCTTCTTCCGTCTGTTCCTGCATGGCTGTGTGCAAAAGCTCCACCGCCTGCTCAAACAGACGCAGATCGTTCAGGTCTTCGCCGAGCTGGGACAGGAGATGCCGATCGAGATCGCCCAAAGCCCGACCACGAAGGTGGTCGTTCAAGACAGATGATAAATGCTCGGTCTTGGAGGGAGTGAGGGGATTGCTCACCTCCACGATGCAGTGCTGGACAAAGCCTGGCTCCGTCACCAGCAGAACAAGTACATGGGTTTCATCCATAGGCAGGATCTGAATATGCCGCACGGCTCCCTGGCGCACACCCGGCATGACGGCAAGGGAAGTATAGTTGGTCAGCATCGTTAACAGACGGATGGCCCGCTGGATGACATCCCCCAATTCCCGCTGGGGTTGATAGATCTCCCGTTGAATCTGGACCCTCTCGTCCGGGGGCACATCGGGCACATCCATCAATGAGTCGACATAGTAGCGATAACCCTTGTCAGACGGTATCCGGCCAGCGGAAGTGTGGGGCTGGCGCAAATAGCCGCCCTCTTCCAGATCGGCCATCTCGTTGCGAATAGTGGCCGGGCTTACCCCTAGGTTGTACTTGCGGGCTATAGTACGGGACCCGACAGGTTCCGCGGTCTGGATATAATCATCGGTGACGGCCCGTAAAATCTTCCTCTTGCGCTCTTGCATGTGCCGCTCACCTCGTTTAGCACTCGCACATCCGGAGTGCTAATCAAATCTACATTCAAGATACCACCTGACCTTTGGTTTGTCAAGGGTGCTGCCGCCGCTCAATCTCGGATGAATTGGGCGAAAACCACGTTCGCCACGGGTAGTCCCCGGAGGGTCAGCCGAAGGTGCCCCTCGGCTTCTTCCACCAAACCACGGGCGGCCATGTGGGCGATGGGAGCGGCGTAAATCTCCCTAAAATCCCGGCCG
>JAAYLE010000029.1 GCA_012522085.1 Bacillota bacterium
ATGGGGGCTGTCCCCAGGTGGGATTCGACCTCATGCCCTTGGCGATCCGTCTCTTGAATGAGTACCTAGGCCTGTCCCCCATGGAGGCCCTGCAAGGGGCGACCAAGCATGCGGCCGAGGCCCTGGGCCTGCCCGATGTGGGAACGATTGCGCCGGGCAGCAAGGCCGACATCTTGATCGTGGAAGGCAACCCCTTAGAGGACTGGCAGGCTCTGGAGAGGCCCGTCTGGGTCATCAAAGAGGGACAGATCCTCTGGGCGAAGGGGGGTTGAGGCAGCGTTACCTTGAACTGACTGGGAATCGAGCCTAACGATTGGAGGGATATCGATGCGAAAAGGATTGGGACGTTTCATCCTGTTATCCTTAGTTGTTGTTTTGATGGCTAGTCTAGTCGCGTTGGGAGCCGGAGGGCCCAAGTACGGCGGCACCCTTCGGGTCGCAACTACAACTAGCGTACCCACCCTCGATCCCATGGTCGTCACCCACGTTGCCACCCGGGAGGTGGGTATGCACATCTTCGAAAGCCTGGTTACCTTCGATGAGAATTTCGCTATCGTCCCCATGCTGGCCGAGTCTTGGGATATCTCCCCCGATGAGCAGGTTTACACCTTTTATCTGCGCCAGGGGGTTCCTTTCCACAACGGGAAGGAAATGAAGGCTGAGGATGTCTGGGCCTCGGTGGTCCGCTTCCTCGAGGTATCCCCCCGCAAGGGAGAACTGGCCAACCTGGAAGAAGTCCGGGTCATCGATGACTACACCGTGGAATTTCGCCTGTCCCAGCCAACAGGACCCTTCCTTGCGGCCCTGGCCAACCCCATCGCCCAACTGGCTATCATGCCGAGGGAAGCGGTGGAGGGCAAGCCGGCTCGCCAGGCGGAGATCATCGGCACCGGTCCCTACAAGTTCGTTGAGTGGATCCCCGATCGACATGTGAAGGTGGTCCGCTTCGAGGATTATAAACCGGTTGACATGCCGGCCAGCGGTTTTGCCGGCCATAAAGCCGCCTACATCGATGAAATCCTCTTCATTCCCGTGCCCGAACCGGGTGCTCGGGTGGCCGGGCTGGAAGCCGGCGACTACGACTTTGCCGACTTTTTGCCGGCCATCAGCGTCCCTGACTTGATGTATCGTCCGGATCTTGTCCTCGACAGCCTAATGCCCTATACGTGGCCGGTCATCTACTTCAACTTCGCCCGCCACTTTGGCGACCTCAGACTCCGCCAGGCGGTACAGGCCGGTCTGGATTTAGAGGAAATCATGATCGCCAGCAGCGACGACGCCGGCCGGTTAGATCCAGGGATGTACTTCCAGGAGCAAGTCTGGCACTCCAACGTAGGGGCCGAACTTTACAACCAAAAGGACCTGGAGAAGGCAAAGGCGTTAATGCAGGAGGCGGACTACGCCGGCGAGGAGATCATCGTCGTCACCAACACCGACTACGAGTACATGTACAAAGCGGCCATCGTCCTGGAGCAGCAGCTGAAAAAAATGGGCTTCAATGTCAAACTAGTGGTCCTCGATTGGCCAGGTTCGTTAGACCTGCGCAGCGACCTCAGCAAGTGGGATATCTTCTTCTCCAGCCACTCCACCCGTTTTGACCCGAGCGCCAATGACTTCTACTTCATGCCGGGAACCAC
Organism: Bacillota bacterium; assembly: GCA_012522085.1. GTDB lineage: Bacteria > Bacillota > Limnochordia > JAAZLZ01 > JAAZLZ01 > JAAZLZ01. The sequence goes on from JAAYLE010000029.1 coordinate 1,638, forward strand.
TTTCTTTGCCTACGATAACCCGGAAATGGTCAAGTACCTCAAACAAGGCATGGATTCCACCTCTTTCGAGGATCGCTATCGAGCCTATGAAGAGGCGCAGCGCATCTTCTACGAGGATGTGGCCATGATCAAGCTCTACGACCTTGGCATCTGGCAAGGTTGGCAAGAGTACGTGCAAGGCTATCGACCTTGGGTCATGATCAACTTCAACAACGTCTGGCTGGATAAATGAGCACAACCGGCGGGCGATCGAAGGATCGCCCGCCGAAATGACTGCTAAGGGGTAATAGCAAAGTGGGAGCATACATCATCCGACGGGTCTTAAGCTTGATTCCAGTTCTGAGCCTGGTGGCGGTGATCTCCTTTCTCCTCATCCATATCATTCCCGGCGATCCGGCGGCGGTGATGCTGGGGACCGATGCCACCCCCCAGGAAATAGCAAAACTTCGAGAAGACCTGGGCCTCAACGTGCCTTTGCATGTCCAATTCTACCGCTGGATATCCAAGGTCCTCCGGGGTGATTTGGGAGATTCCTTCTTCATGGGGCGCCCGGTAGCCGTCGCCCTGGCCGAAAGACTGCCGGCCACCATTCTCCTGGCAGTAGCAGCCCTCTTCTTTGCCCTCCTCATCGGGATGCCCGCAGGAATCATCGCGGCGGTGAAACGGGGTTCTATCATCGACCAGTTGGTCATGATCATCGCCCTCATCGGGGTCTCCCTCCCGAGTTTTTGGATCGGGTTGAATTTGATCTTAGTCTTTTCCGTGGCTTTGCGCTGGCTGCCTTCGGGAGGCTACGTTCCTTTGACGGAAAACTTCTTCGATGGACTGCGCTGCTTGTTGATGCCCGCCTTTGCCCTTGGCTTCATGCAAGCTGCCCTCATCGCCCGGATGACCCGGTCGAGCATGCTGGAAGTCCTCCGGCAGGACTACATCCGCACCGCCCGCTCCAAAGGCTTATCTGAACGGGTAGTAGTAGGTCTACATGCCCTGAAGAACGCGATGATCCCCATTTTGACCGTCATCGGCACCGCCTTTGGCGTCCTGTTAGGCGGCGCAGTCATCGTGGAGACGGTCTTCGCTTACCCGGGGATCGGAAGACTTGTCGTATCCGCGGTGCAAAGGCGGGACTATCCAGTCATCCAAGGAGCTTTGCTGCTGATTTCATCGCTTTACGTTCTGGTCAATCTCTTAGTCGATATCTTGTACACCCTGATCGATCCGCGAATCAAGTACAACTAGGGGGGGGTAGCATTGCCAACCCTGAACGAATCAACAGTCGATGTCGAAAGTACCGATGGGCTTTCCAGCCCCCGGCGAGAATTCCTCAGCCGTTTACTAGACAGCCGGTTGGCAGTCTTAGGGTTAGTCCTGGCGGGGATAATGGTACTGACCGCGATTCTCGCCCCCATCCTTGCTCCCTACGATCCACTGGCCATCAACATTACCCATCGTTTGCAAGGACCGAGCCTGCAGCACCCCTTCGGAACGGACAATTTCGGGCGGGATCTTCTCAGCCGCGTCCTCTTGGGGGCGCGCCTATCTCTCAAGGTGGGTGCTTACGTGGTGGCATTCACCTGCTTCTTTGGGACCATCATCGGCCTCATCGCTGGATACTACCCCCGCCTCGACAACTTGATCATGCGGGCCATGGATGCCCTGATGGCTTTTCCCGCCATCTTGTTGGCCATCGCCATCATGGCCGCCTTGGGTCCAAGCGAATTGAACGTGGTCATCGCCCTAGGGATCGTTTACACTCCTCGTACCGCTCGGGTTGTCCGAGGATCGGTCTTGACCCTTAAGGAGCAGGACTTCATCGAAGCGGCCCGAAGCGCAGGGGCAGGGGATGGTCGGATTCTTTTCCTGCACATCTTACCCAATTGTCTGTCGCCTTTGATCGTCCAGGCCACATTCATTTTCGCCTATGCCATCCTGGCCGAGGCCGGCCTGAGCTTTGTCGGGGCAGGACCTCCCCCTCCCACCCCCAGCTGGGGCAACATCCTGAGTGAAGGCCGTTCTTACATGCGAGTTGCCCCTTGGATCACTTTGTTTCCGGGCCTGGCCATCGCCATCACAGTCCTGGGTTTGAATCTAGCCGGGGATGGTCTGCGGGATGTCCTCGATCCGCGGCTGCGCTAATTACCCTCGAAGGAGGTATCATCATTGCCATCTGATCATTTCCTGTTTGCAAAGCTGTCTTGGCCTGAAATTGACGCCGCCGCCCAGGCTGGCAAGCTGATTCTCCTGCCCATTGCCACCATCGAGGACCACGGCCTTCATCTGCCGGTGGATACGGATGTGGTGATCACCACCGCTATCTGCCTCGAGACAGCGAGGCTCATCCCGGATGAGGTGCTGCTGATGCCGACGGTTCAGTATGGCTACAGTCCTCACCACATAGACTTCCCCGGGACGGTGACCATCGGCTGGTCAACCTTCGTAGAGTATCTGCTGGATATTCTCCGAAGCCTCATTTATCACGGTTTCAGGAAGATCTTGATCGTCAACGGCCACGGAAGCAATGGGCCGTTGGGTGAAATGGCCGCCCGGCTGGGAGTTGTTGAACATCCGGAAAGCCAGTGTGCGTTCGTTTCCTGGTGGGAGCTGGCCGATGTCCGCAAGGCCGTAGCGGATTTTCGCGAGTCGGCAGTGACCAGCCATGCCTGTGAACTAGAGACTTCCCTTTACCTGGCCGCCGATCCCGAGTGGGTGCAGATGGATAAGGCTCACAAAGACATCAGCGTGCCCATGTCTCCCCATTTCTACAGCGATCTGGCCGGTGGCCGGCCAAGGTCGGGTTTTAAGAATCCCGTCCGCCTGACGGAGTATTGGAGCACAGTGACCGAAAATGGTGTGAAGGGGGATCCGACCAAGGCTACCCCCGCGAAGGGCCGGATCATCATCGAGGCGGCGGCCGGGGAACTAGCGGCAATCATTAGGGAACTGAAGGAGCGGCCCGTCAGGCCCCGCATCCCCCATCAGAGTCATCGGCGAGGAGGAGAGGTTTAGATGACCGAATACCTCCTGGCCATCGAGAATTTGAAGACCTACTTCTACACCAGGGAGGGTGTGGTTCCTGCCGTCGACGGAGTCAACCTGACCATCAAGCCTGGAGAGACTTTGGCCCTCGTAGGCGAACCGGGATGCGGCTAGAGAATCACGGCTCTTTCCATCATGCGCTTGATACCACGGCCGCCGGGTAAGATTGTCGAAGGCCGGATTATGTTCAATGGCGAAAACCTGTTGGAGAAGACAGAAAGCGAGATGCGGGCCATCAGGGGAAATGAGATTTCGATGATCTTTCAAGAACCCATGACTGCCCTTAATCCCGTCTTTACCGTCGGCAGGCAGATCAGTGAAGCGCTCATCCTCCACCAGGGTCTGAGCAAGGGGGAGGCGCGGCTGAAAGCCATTGAGATGCTCAAACTGGTGGGCATTCCCTCTCCCGAACGTCGGGTTGATGATTACCCCCACCAAATGAGCGGGGGAATGCGGCAGCGGGTGATGATCGCCATGGCCCTGTCCTGCAGCCCCAAACTGCTCATCGCCGATGAACCGACGACCGCTCTCGATGTGACCATCCAGGCCCAAATCCTCGACCTGATGAAGGCACTCCAGAAAGAACTCCAGACCGCGATCCTCCTCATCACCCACGATTTGGGGGTGGTAGCGGAGTCTGTGGAAGAGGTTGCGGTCATGTATCTTGGGCGCATCGTCGAACAAGCTGCGGTCAATGAGCTGTTCGCCGATCCCCGCCACCCCTACACCATAGGCCTCTTGGGCTCTATCCCCAAGCTCCACGAAGATAGGGATCGCCTGCAAGTCATCGAAGGGTTAGTCCCCGATCCCCTCCATATGCCGAGGGGATGCCGCTTCCACCCAAGGTGCCCCTTTGTCGAGGCTGTTTGTCGTGAAGAAGAGCCCCCCACGACCAGGCTGCCCGGGGATCACCTGGTCCAATGTTGGAGGGAGGTGTAACGGTGGACGCGCCTATTCTGGAAGTCCAAGATCTGAAGAAGCATTTCCCCATCAGGCGAGGAATGTTCGGCCGCCAGGTGGGAGCCATCAAAGCTGTGGACGGCATCAGCTTCCACATCCACAAGGGGGAGACCTTCGGACTCGTGGGCGAAAGCGGCTGCGGCAAGTCAACCACCGCGAGGCTCCTCGCGCGGCTAATCGAACCCACCGCGGGCATCATCAAGTTTGCCGGCCGCGATATCTTACAGCTAGAGCGAAGTGAGCTTCGCTCCTTGCGCAAGGAAATCCAGCTGATCTTCCAAGACCCCTATTCCTCCCTCAATCCGCGGATGACCATTGGCGAGATAGTCGGAGAGCCGCTGGTCATCCACGGTCTGGCCCATGGAGAAGAGAAGGACCGGACGGTCCAGCAGCTCTTAGAGGTGGTAGGCCTTGGTCCATACCATGCCAAGCGGTATCCCCACGAGTTCAGCGGCGGGCAGCGCCAGCGGGTGGGCATCGCCAGGGCATTAGCCCTGAATCCCCAGCTGATCATCTGTGATGAACCTGTTTCAGCTTTGGATGTCTCCATCCAGGCCCAGGTGCTCAATCTTCTCCAAGACCTGCAAGCGAGGTTCGATCTCACCTATCTGTTTATCGCCCACAATTTGAGTGTGGTCAAGCACGTAAGCGACCGCATCGGGGTGATGTACCTGGGCAAAATAGTGGAAATCGCCCCGAAAGATCGGCTGTATGCTGCGGCCAAACATCCTTACACCCAGGCCCTGCTGTCGGCGATTCCCGTCGCCGACCCAACGGTCAAGAGACAACGAATCATCCTGGCGGGAGATGTACCGAGTCCCCTGCATCCTCCAAGCGGCTGCCGATTCCACACCCGCTGCCGCGAGGTTGAACCAAGGTGCAGGGAAATTGAGCCCCCGTTGCAGGAAGTGGAGCCAGGACACTTTGTCGCTTGTTTGAAGTATGGCTAATACGGGAGGAGGACTGGCCATGGCCAGGATTGACTTTAAGAAGTCCCTAAAACACCTCTACCATGCCCCGAAAACCCCGGTGGCAGTCGATGTACCCGAGCTGTCTTTCCTGATGGTTGACGGCCGAGGCGACCCCAACAGCTCCGAGGAGTTTCAAGAAGCAGTCAAAGCACTGTATGGGTTGTCTTATACTCTAAGGTCCATGGCGGCACAAGCCCTCGACTACGTCGTCATGCCCCTGGAAGGCCTGTGGTGGGCCGAGGACATGTCCGCCTTCACCGAAGGAAAGAGGGCCGACTGGCAGTGGACACTGATGATTATGCAGCCAGATGTCATCACCCAAGAAATGGTTCAAGAGGCAATCGCGAAGCTGGCCAAGAAGGGCAAGGACGTGCCCGCCTCAACTAGGTTGGAGCGGTTCCACGAGGGCTTAGCTGCCCAGGTAATGCATATCGGTCCCTATGCCGCGGAAGGACCCACGATCGCCGCTTTGCACGAGTTCATCGGGTCCCAAGGCCGCTCTCCCAGGGGCAGACACCACGAGATCTATCTAAGCGATCCGAGTCGAACCGCCCCTGAGAAAATGCGGACCTTAATCAGGCAGCCCATGGGGTGATCTACCAGATAGTGTAACCCCCATCGACGACGATTACCTGACCGGTGACAAAGCTGGAAGCCTCCGATGCCAGGTAAACTGCGGTTGGTCCCAGCTCCTGGGGAGCCGCAATCCGTCCTTGGGGAGTGAGGTCAATGGATCGCTGGTAGACCACCGGATCTTGAATCCAAGGTTCGTTGAGGGGAGTGCGGAAATAGCCTGGGGCAATAGCGTTAACATTGATCCCGTAGGGAGCCCATTCCGCGGCTAAGCTCTTGGTAAGCATGACAACTCCGCCTTTAGAGGCACAATAAGCAGAGAGGCAGCGATCCCTGGCAACGATGAAGGCGTTCATTGAAGCCATGTTGATGATCCGCCCCTGCCTTCTGGCCACCATGTGCCGGCCGACGGCCTGGGAACAGAGGAAAACACCGGTAAGATTGAGATCGATCACCGCCCGCCAATCCTCTTCCGACATTTCCAAGGCCGGTAGGCGGCGATTGATCCCCGCGTTATTGACGAGGATATCGATCTGGCCGAATTCTTCCAGGGTTCTGGCGACCATCCCCTTGATCTGTTCCGAGCTGGTCACATCGACCGCCAGACTTAGAGTTCTACCGCCAAGGGACCTGAGCTCCTCGGCGGCCTTTTCCGCCCCGGGGCCGTTTATGTCGGCCAGCACCACCGCCGCCCCCGCCTGGGCCAGGGAATGGGCAATGGCAAAGCCTAACCCCTGGGCGCCGCCCGTAACCAAAGCAACCTTGCCTGTCAAGTCGAAGGGACTGTCTCCCACTTTCCCTTCCCCCTTTCCACCGCTAGAGTTCGGTATAGGCGGGAGGTCTACCTGCAGGGCTAGGACAGCCCACGCTTCAAAAAACCGCGGAGCTATTGTCTACAGAGAGAAGGAGATCGTGGGATCAAAGTTGAAATGGATCATGTCAATTCAGGTTCTGGGTTTAGTCCCAGGCTAACAGTCAAATTCTTGAAGGAGGAACAAGGTAATGCGCAAGAACAAAGGTCTAATCACGCTACTGGTCCTGGTGGCCATGAGCCTGCCCCTCGTTGCTGCCGCAGGCAGTTGGAATGATGGTACCTTCGAGGGTACCGGCCGTGGATTCTCCAGCGACATCACCGTTGCCGTCACTATCGAAAACGGCGCTATCGTTGATATCGAGGTATTGGATGCGGCAGACACCCCTGGCATTTCGGACGCAGCTTTCGACAACATCATCCCCGCGGTAATTGAGGCCCAGAGCGTTGAAGTTGACACCGTGACCGGTGCCACCGGCAGCTCCAAAGGAGTCATCGCCGCCATCACCGCCGCTCTGGAAGCGGCCAGCAAGTAGAATCGGCGGGAAGGGAGACTAGAGTCTCCCTTCTTTTTTTAATACAGCAGTACTGCCGCCATCATCACCAGGGACCCTTCGCCAGCATTGGCAATTGAGTGCCCTGCTCCGCCGCCAGTTAGAACCGCATCACCAGGACCTACCTTTACTTCGCGACCGTTGTCATTCACCAGCCCCGACCCTTCAAGGATGAAATAGATTTCCTCTTCCCCATGGTGTTCGTGGAATCCGATGGATCCCCCTGGAGGGATGATGATCTTGGCGAAAAGCCGCGTCTTGCTGCCCAGCTCCTCCTGGGTGAACAGGTGAATGAACTCGACGTCGCCCTGGCCGCCCCGCAGATTGCTTCTGACCTCCCGAACCATCTCCTGCTCTGACCGAACCATGCAAGCAACCTCCCTTCCCATGATTTATCGTTGGTTATAACTCGAGACCCATATCCCCCGGCTTGATCCAACCGAGTCGGCGAAGCCAATTGGCAAGAACCCAAGTAAGCAGTGCCGGGAGCAGAAAATGCAGCCAGATGATGTGGGGGATGGCCCTTGGACCCATGGCTGCTATCGTGCCGATCTGACCCACCAGCCCACTAGTGCCCATGCCAGCCCCCACAGGGGTGTTTTCCATATAGAAAACCCGGGTCGCTAGGGGGCCAAGGATGGCACTAGTCAGGGTCGGAGGGATCCAGATCCGTGGGTTCTTGATAATGTTGGGCATCTGCAGCATGGAGGTCCCAAGCCCCTGGGCAATTAGTCCCCCTGGGCCGTTTTCTTTGTAGCTGGCCACGGCAAAGCCCACCATTTGGGAACAGCACCCAACGGTGGCTGCACCGGCCGCCAATCCTTCTAAGCCAAGACTGATGGCAATGGCGGCGCTGCTGATGGGCAGGGTGAGAATCATGCCCATGATGGTGGACACGACAATCCCCATGGGAATCGGGTGCAGCAAGGTCGCCCTGTTGATAATGGCCCCTAGGGATCCCATCAGCCAGGCAACGGGAGGACCAAGCAACACCCCGACCAAACCTCCCACCACGATGACAGAAGCGGGCAAGATGACGATGTCCACCCTCGTCTTGCCTGCCAGGCGCCGCCCAGTTTCAGCGCCGGCTAGAGCGGCGATCAGCGCCCCTACGGGCTCGCCGATCTGGAGGCTCCCCGCAGCGAGGGAAATACTGCCCGCACCGATGGCGCCCGTGACAGCTGAGGCGAAAATTGCCAACGGCGGTGAGTTGATCCCTGCAGCCACCGCCACCCCAATGGCAGGCCCCATCAACAGTTTGGCCATCTGGCCGAAACTGGTCAGAAAAGCCAGGTTGGTCAATCGGCCCAGTTGTTCGAGGATCAGGCCGACGATCAGGGATGCAAAGAGTCCCTGAGCCATGTAATTAAAGACGTTCACCAGATAGCTAGTAAGTCTCCGCGGCTGTTCCATCAAGATTCGGCCCTCCACTGCTATTTTCGAGGCTAATCATGCTCTGACAACTATTTCCGAGGCAACTATCGTTAGTGACTTCTGCACCATGAAATGAAATCCTTGCTAGGAAATCCCCATCGCGAAAAGTTTCACCG
>JAAYLE010000203.1 GCA_012522085.1 Bacillota bacterium
CTCGCTCTCCCCGTCGAGGACGGCGGTGACGGTGCCGTCGGCGCCGACGCTGACAGTTACCGTGTTGGAGGGCACCAGGATCTCAGGCTCCAAAGTGAAGCCGTCGGAGGTGACGAGCTTCCCCTGCCCGTCCATCTTGAAAGCCCCGTCTCTGGTGTAGGCGACGGTGCCATCGGGCAGCAGGACCTGGAAAAAGCCCTCCCCTTCAATGACCAGATCCAAGGGGTTGTCCGTCTGCTGGAAAGTCCCTTGGGTGAAGATCTTCTGGGTGGCCACCGGCCGCACGCCGTGGCCGATCTGGATGCCCGTTGGGATCTGGGCCCCCTGGGTGACGGGCGTCCCTGCGTAGCGAACGGACTGGTACAACAGATCCTGAAAGTCCACCCTGCTCTTCTTGAAGCCGGCGGTATTGACGTTGGCCAGGTTGTTGGCAATAGTGTCAATGTTGAACTGCTGGGCAGTCATACCTGACCCGGCGGTCCACAAAGAACGCATCATAGCGCATTATCCTCCCTGAGAGAAGTCTTGATGGAATCTGGCAGGTAGGAGGCCGCCTCTGTCGGTCAGCGGCCTAAGGCCTCGCGAAGGGTCGCAGTCCAGCCTATACGCTCCTGCCCATCTCGTTTACCGCTTTGCCCAAAGTCTCATCATGGGCCTGGATGATCTTCTGGTTGGCCTCATAGGCCCGCATCACCGCGATCAAGTCGATCATCTCCCTGACCACGTTGACGTTGGCCATCTCCAAGTGGCCCTGTCTGACCCTCACCTCCTCGACGGGCGCAGCCGGCCCAGCGACTAGACTTGTCCCCATCTTTTCCGGGACCGTCCCCGGAGGGAAGTCCACAATTAAGAGTGCATCCACGGCCTCGTCTCCGGCAAACACCAGCCCCTCATCGGTCACCGTCATCGGCCCGGAAACGGCCAAGGGTCCGTTTCTCCCTAAGAGACGATAGCCATCCTTGGTCGCCAGATATCCTTCTCCGTCCAGCATGAAGGACCCACTGCGGGTATAGGCAATGCCTTGGGGCGTTGCCACGGCAAAGTATCCCGGACCCTCCAGGGCCAAATCCAAATCATTGCCGGTGAATTTGATGGGGCCTGGCATCATATCCGGCACCACCTCGTCCACCGCCGCCCCGGTGGTCAAGGAGCCAACGGGCGCGCCCTCAGGAGTCCGATATAGATCGAACTGGGGGAAGGAGCGGACAAGGATCCTGTCCCGACGAAAACCGGGCGTGCTTGCATTGGCCAGATTGTTGGCGACGACATCGTTGTGGGTGTGCTGGACCAGCATGCCTGCCGCCGCCGTATAGATTCCCCGAAGCAAAGCAAAACCTCCCTTCATTTAACTCTTCGGCAAAGGGAGGTTCTTTCTTGAGCTATAAGAACTGATTAAGTCTTATTTTGCCCTCCAAAATCATGCCCATCCCCAGGGCCACCGAGGAGGAGGGGTCCTCGACCAGGTTGACCTGAAGCCCGGTTTCCTTGGCAATAAGCTCTCTAAGGGCGCCCAGCTGGGCGCCGCCCCCAGTCAAGGCAATGCCGTCCTCGCCGATGTCCGCGGCCAGCTCCGGCGGCACCCGCTCCAGGACCTGCCGGACGGCATCCACCATCATGACGGCAATCTCCGCCAGGGCCGCGGATACATCTCGCCCAGAGATCTGCGCGGCTTTGGGCAGACCACTCACCACATCCCGGCCCCGCACCTCCATGGTCCCTCCGACATCATTCAGGGAGCCGAAGGCCACCTTTACTTCCTCGGCCATGCGTTCGCCGATGATGAGGTTGTAGACCCGCCGCACGCAGCGGACAATGCTTTCGTCAAAGTCGTTGCCGCCCACCCGGGCCGAGTGGCTGATCACCTCATCGCCCAGGGAGATGACCCCGATATCCGTCGTGCCCCCGCCCACGTCGACCACCATGGAGCCCCGGGGGGAGACGACGTCCAGGCCCGCACCAATGGCCGCGGCCATCGGCTCCGAGACCAGCTTCACTTCCTTGGCTCCTGCCTCGCGGGCGGCCTCCACCACCGCCCGCCGCTCCACATCGGTGCTGGCCGAAGGGACGCAAAGAAGCACCCGGGGCCGGAAGGCGCGCAGCCGGCCGGGTGCAACCCGTCGGATGAAATGCTGCAGCATAATCTGGGCCACCTGGTAGTCGGCAACCACCCCCGCGCGGAGGGGCTGGACGGCTACCACATCGGCGGGAGTGCGTCCGATCATCTGCTGGGCTTCCTGACCCACGGCCACCACCCGGTTGGTGCCCCGGTGGTAGGCGATCACGGAAGGCTCCCGCAGAACAATTCCTTCACCTTTTAAGTAGATGAATACATTAGCTGTCCCCAGATCGACGCCAATTTCAGCAGAAAACATCCAACGGCCCCTTCCTTGGCTGGTCCATCGACCAGAAGCTGGATTTGTTGGATGTTTTCGCCAGCCCGGGGAGAATTCCTGCTAGGAAGCCTGCTCGCCTTTACGATACTTGCGGCGGGTGGCCTCCCCACCCCGGATATGCCTTTCCGCTTTATTGGCATCCAGCACCCGCTTGACCCTGCGGGCCAACTCCTTATTCACCCCGGGGAGCCTCTCCGTAACATCCTTGTGGACGGTGCTCTTGCTCACACCGAATACGATGGCTGCCTGCCTGACGGTGGCGCTGGTCGTAACAATGTATTGTCCGATATCGATCA
>JAAYLE010000204.1 GCA_012522085.1 Bacillota bacterium
GGTTGATTATATCATGACTGACAAGGTTTGGCAGCTTGACTTTAATCGGGGGGTAATCATATCATATGAATAGAGATTCATATGAAACTGGGTTCACATTGATGAAGGGTGATATCGTTGCCCAAGGACACCTTTTTCAACTTGCCCGATGAAAAGCGGCAACGGGTGATCGAAGCGGCCATCGATGAGTTTGCCAAGCGATCCTTCCACGATGCGAGGGTGACCGCGATCGCTGAGAAGGCCGGCATCCCTGTCGGAAGCTTCTATCAGTACTTCGAGGATAAAAAAGACCTGTTTAAGTACATCATCAAGCTCATCGCCGATGAGAAGATCGCCTACATCAACCAGGATATGATCGCCAACATGCAGCGCTACGGCTTTTTCCAGCTGCTGCGGGAAACTTACGCCAGCGGTTTTCGGTTCGCCAAGGAGCGTCCCCAGCTGGTGGCCATTGGTCTTTCCCTTTGGAATGATAAGGCCCTTTCCCATGAGGTGTATGGGGATTACATCGAGACTAGCGTTGGTTTTTTTCAGAGGATTATTGCCAAAGGCATCGCCGACGGGGAGCTCGATCCAAGCATCGACCCGGCCTTCGTGGCCAGGCTCTTGACCGCGCTGACCTATGCCCTTGCGGATTTCATCTACGATGACGGCAAGCTGGACCTGGATGATATGGAAATTGTCGATAAGATGCTAAGGATCATCGAAAACGGGATCAAGAACAGGACTGCCGCTATAGGGGGTTGATGAGGATGGCTCTATTAGAACTCAAGGGCGTTGCGAAAATCTATCAACAAGGGAAGATCGAAGTGCCAGCCCTAAGGGGCATCGATCTGAAGGTGGAATCGGGCGAGTTCACGACCTTGTTCGGTCCCTCGGGCTCGGGCAAGACAACCTTGCTGAACTTGATCGGCTGTTTAGACCGGCCCACCGCTGGGACCATCCTGTTTGACGGTCAAGACCTGGCTGCTCTCAGCAAGAAAGAGTTGGCCATGATTCGCCGGAAGCACATCGGTTTCATTTTCCAAAGCTACAATCTGATCCCGGTGCTGACGGCTTATGAGAATGTGGAGTTTGCCATCCGGCTTGTGGATCAACACAGTGATCGCGAGCTGAGGGATAAAGTGATGCGGATCCTGGCGGCGGTGGGGCTCGAAGGGCTGGAGAACCGGCGGCCAAACGAGCTTTCCGGAGGACAAAAACAGCGGGTCGCCATCGCCAGGGCTCTAGTCAAGGAGCCCAAGCTTGTCCTCGCCGATGAGCCGTCGGCCAATCTGGACTCGAAAACCAGTGACGAAGTCCTAGCCGTGATGGCCAAGATGAATCAGGAGCTGGGCACGACTTTCATCTTCTCGACCCACGATCCGTTGGTGATGGATTATGCCCGGCGGCTGTTGGAAATCAGGGACGGGCTCATTTCCCAAGACCGAAGGAGGGACGAAGCAAGTGTTTCTCACTAAGCTGGCCCTCAAGAACCTAATCCGGCACCGCCACCGGACCTTGATCACCGCCTGCATCATCGCTGCCGCCGCTTTCTTCTACCTCCTCTTTGACTCTTTAATAGTCGGCATGACGGAGATGTCCTATGAGACTTTGATCGACTACGAAACGGGCCATTTGCAGATCGTGGACCGGGATTACTGGGAGGAGGAAGAAAAGCTGCCTTTAGAGGACTTGCTGCCTCTGCGGGACCTTGTGGCCCTACCGGAAGTAGATGGCGAACTTGGCCGCTCACCGGAACTTAACTTCCCGGCCCGGCTCAGCAACGGGATCAATGAACTACCAGTGATAGGCAAAGGGATCATCCCCGAGGAGCTGATGAGGGTCTTCCCCCTGAAAGACAAGTTCGTAGCCGGGTCCATGTTTGCCCTCGGGGAATACAAGGCAGTCATGGGCAAGAGGCTCGCCGATTTGTTGGACCTGCAAGTAGGGGACTTCATCACCTTGCTCGTCCGGGACAAGAACGAGACTTTCAATACCATCGAAGCGGAAATAGCAGGTCTAATCCACACCATTAATCCCAACGTCAATCAGAATGTGGTCTATGTGCCCTTGGACATAGCTGGGCAAGCTCTGGCCGCCCAGGATGAAGCAAGCAAAATGATCATCAGGCTGAAGGACAAGGACAAAGCCGTGGCCGCCGCCCGGAAACTAGAGGCTGCACTGCCGGGAACGATCGGCGCTTATCCCTGGAGCGAACTGGAGGCGGTGACTCTAGCCGGCGCCAAGAACGCGGGCATCATGGTCATGACGACCATCCTCCTGTTTATCGCCGCGATCGCCATCATCAATACGGTGATCCTTGCCGCCCTGGAGAGAATGGGCGAAATCGGGATGATGAAAGCCATGGGACTGCAGGAGAAAGAGATCATCTACCTGTTCGTGACTGAGTCCGTGGGCATCGGCGTCCTTGGTGGACTGGTGGGAATCCTCCTTGGGCTCATCGGGGTCGGCTTGTTAGTCCGTATCGGCATCGATTGGTCGGCCTTGATGGACATTGACATGTCCTCCTTTGGGATACCGGTGTTGGGCAAGATGTACGGGGTGTGGAATCCTGCGGCCTTCCTCATGATCTTTAGTTTTGGCATCGTCGTCTCCTTGCTGGCGAGTATCGTGCCCGCCTACTGGGCGGCGGCAAAAGATCCCATCGAAGCGATCGATTATCGGTAGGAGGGGCAGACATGTTATTTCTCGCAAGGCTTGCCTTTAAGAACCTATTTCGCCACCGGCTGCGCACCGTTGTTTCCATCGGGGCCATCGCCTTTTCCGTCATGGTCGTTGTCTTCGCCCGGGGTTATGTCACGGGCCTAGTCGATTCCGTCACCAGCGACCATATCCAGTATGACTCCGGCCACATCAAGGTGGTCCAGGAAGAGTACCTGCGTCAGCAGCGCCTCCTGCCCTTGAATTACCCCGTGGACGGTGTGGGAGAAGTGATCGTCAAGCTGCAGGCCATCGATGATGTAGCCATGGTCATTCCCCGGCTTAAGTTCGGCGCCATGGTCAGCACTGGCGATGAGCTCGTCACCCTGAGCGGTTGGGGGGTAAACCCCGATCAGGAGCTGGCCTTCACCAATATCGA
>JAAYLE010000205.1 GCA_012522085.1 Bacillota bacterium
ATAGCTTATCTCTTCCCGACGCCTATCTTCGCAGATAAAGGGCAAGGCTTAGACGGGCGTCTGTTTTATGGCGAAGGCCACCTGAGGACCGAAGCTGACCTGGACAAAATGTCCCTCCCCGACCCTGAGAACCCGGAAATCTATGAGGCCGCAAGGCGGTTTGTCGCCGGCAAGGAGGACTTCGCGGCGGTTGCTCTACTGCGGATGGGGATTTCGGCGACCATGCTCAGCATGGGAATTGAACATTTTTGCATTTCTCTGCTGGAGAACCCCCTGCTCGTCACTGCAGTGCTCCGCCGGTATGCCGATTGGGCGGCCAAAGTTGCGGAAAAGCTGTGCCAGATCGGTTTCGATGTGATCTATTTCACCGATGACATTGCTTTCAAGTCGGGTCCGTTTTTCTCGCCGGCGGCCTTCAGGGAGTTCATTCTGCCTGAGCTGAGAAGGGTAGCGGAAAAGTTGAGTCTGCCATGGGTCTATCACAGCGATGGCAACCTATGGCCAATAATGGATGACTTGCTGGATTTAGGTATGAGCGGGTTGAATCCAATTGAGCCAGAGGCGATGGACATAGCCGAAGTCAAGCGCCGCTACGGCAGCAGGGTTTGCCTGATCGGCAATATCAGCGTGAACACCCTCAGCATGGGCAGCGTGGAAGACGTAAGACGGGAAGTGTACGAGCGCATTAAGCAAGTGGGGCCCGGTGGAGGGTATATCGTAGCCAGCGGGAACAGCCTGGCTGCATACTGCAAAGTCGAGAATATCTTGGCCATGGCTGATGCGGTACAGGAGTACGGGCAGTATCCTTTGCAATAGGATCCGGGCGAGCTGCTCAAGCGGAGCTGCAAAAGGCAATCCTTCTAACGGTGTAGGGCAGCTCGCTTCGGATTGCTAGGGATGGCGTCGGACGTCGTCGCTTTTCCAGGAGGAATTCCGAGCGCTTAAGCAGAAGCAGCCATGGGATTAGAACACGAGGGAGGCCTACTGGACCATGACTTCTGCCGAACGAATTTTGACGGCCCTCGACCATAAGGAAGCGGATCGCGTTCCTTTTGATCTGGGGGGAACTCATACTACAGGGATCAATGTCCATGCTTACCGCGCTTTATTGAAGCATCTGGGCATTGAGGATGAGGTTAAGATTACCAACCTTTCTTCGCAGCTGGCGGAGGTCGGGGATCAGCTGCGGGACCTGTGGAAGGTCGACACCACCGGCATTTTCCCCAAGAGCCCATTGACATGGAAGCTCAACATCCAAGAAGAAGGCGACTACTTCAGCTACTACGATGAGTGGGGCATTAAGTGGATGATGCCGAAGGTCGGCGGCCATTACTACGATATGCGGGAGCATCCGCTGAAGGGATGCACCATCGAAGACCTGGACAAGTTCTCTTGGCCTAATCCCCGCGATCCAGGGCGGATCGAAGGGCTGAGGGATGAGGCCATCAAAGCGAGGGAGTCGGGCCGGGTGGTGCTCATGGCCGGGACCATCGGCAACGGATTCCTGCACACGGGAAACTGGCTCGAAGGCTATGAGGACTTCTTCTCCGATCTGGCCGGCGATCCGGACAAGGCCTGCAAGCTGATGGATAAGGTTCTGGAACTGAAGCTCGGGTACTGGGATATGGTGCTGGACGAAGTGGGGGATCTAGTCCACATAGTCTGTGAATTGGACGACCTGGGCACCCAGGGAGGACCGCTGATCTCTCCGGATATGTATCGACGGCTCATAAAGCCGCGCCAGCAGGAACTGTTCTCCTTCATTAAGAAGAAGGCGCCTCACGCCAAGATCTTCTTCCACTCCTGCGGCAGCGTTTACCACTTCATCGGTGACCTGATCGAAGCGGGCGTCGATATCCTCAATCCCGTTCAGGTGGCCGCAGCGGACATGGACTCCAAGAGGCTTAAGAAAGAGTTTGGCAATGACGTGGTCTTCTGGGGTGGAGGAGTGGATACTCAACGGGTGCTCCCCTACGGGACCCCCCAAGAGGTGAGGGATGAAGTCAAGCGGCGCTTGGACGATCTGGCGCCTGGCGGAGGATTTGTGTTCGCAACGGTGCACAACATCCAAGGAGATGTGCCGCCGGAAAACATTGTGGCGATGTGGGAGACCTTGCAGGAATACGGAAGCTACTAAACGAGAATTGGCACGGGGCGGTAAACGTCCCGTGCCAATTTTCGGGGCAGGTTCAACGACAACGTTGATGCACGCCCCATCACGTCAGCCGCGCCGAGAATATCCGGGGCTAAGCTCGTCCGAAGCTTCGGCAGAAGGTTTACCTTCTAGGCAGGGGAGCATGCATGTGCACAGAAGCTGTACTGCAAGGTATGGTGGAGCGCATGGAAGAGAGAATGCCGGTATAAGTAGCGAAAAGAGGGGTGAGAATCCCCTCCGCCGAAAGCCTAAGGTTTCCTGAGGAAGGTTCGTCCGCTCAGG
>JAAYLE010000206.1 GCA_012522085.1 Bacillota bacterium
AGGAGACCCCCAGGATCCCGAGCAAGAGGATGGGACCCAGGACCCTTCGCCAGGGAATCCTGCCCGCGGCCCGCCCCATCCCCCGGAGGAGCATGCCGGCCCATGTCAAAGGCAATCGCACCAACCTATTCAATTTCCTACAACCCCTTTCGGATAAAATAATAACCCGTGGGAATCGCCATGGATTCAACACGGGTATATTCTCCCCAGTAATTTCCTCTCTATACGCTGCTGCCCGAAAAAGGAACTTCCTTGTCAGCTCACATGGTCCTGCCCGAGGAAACTACCAGCCTGGTCCCTTGATCCGAAGGAGCAAGCTCAATGAATAGGTTGGCCTCCCCATCGCCCGGAGGAGCTAGAGGACAATGGGCCGCGATCCGGCCCGCGGCCAGGGGCGAAAGACGCTTTGCACCCACCTTTTCCAGGGCTCCATCGAGCCGGGCGAGGACTACTTCCAAAGATGAGGAGGTTTGGCCGCTGATGCTAACCCGCTCCCGCGCGAGGGGTGACATTCCTACGAAAAACCGGCGCAGTCGGGAATTTCCCTGGCGCAACGGCCTTGCCAGCCGGCGCCGCCGGTACAGCAGATCATCGGGCAGGCGGCGGCTCGTCCATTGAATGATGAGATTCGTCTCGGGCTCCGGCCCCGCCCCCCAGGCCTGGGGACTCACGGCCTGGGCCAGGACCAAAATCCGCTCCCCATGGCCAAGGACGCCCCGGAGGCCCACCGAGCCGATTAGGGACCTGGCCTCGCTTTCCACCGTCAAGGCCTCTGGATCGAGCCCCAGGGCCCGGGCGACGGCCGTCCCGTGCTCCTTCAGCTCGGCGAGGGTGGCCGGCCCCCGGAGGGGCTCCCCCTCCACGGTAATTTCCACCCAGTCCGCCAGCCCCCCAAGGTCCAGAAAAAGCCGCTGGACTGGATCGGCCCAAAGCTGCCGGTGGATGCCCATCTCCAACTGCTGTCTGAGGATCATGGCTGCCAAGAGAAACCCGAACAGACCCATGACGACCCGGGTGAAGCGGCGCCACTCCAACTGGACTGTCTTCATCTCCCTGGGTCTTGCGCGGGGCACCATCATCCCTCCTCGCCGGGACAAAAATCTGCCGGCCGCTCGCCTAAGCCAAAATGATGGAGCAATGCCGAGTGGATCCTTGCGGCTGCTTTCCCATCGCCGTAGGGGTTCACCGCCCTGGCCATCTTTCCGTACTCCTTCGGATCGGCAAGGAGCCTCTCCGCTTCGTGGAAGACAGTCTCCCGCCGGGTCCCCGCCAGCCGCACAGTCCCCGCCGCCACTCCTTCGGGCCGCTCCGTCTTCTCCCTGAGGACGAGGACCGGTTTGCCCAGCGCGGGCGCCTCTTCCTGGAGGCCGCCCGAGTCGGTGAGGACTAGATGGCAGCGGGCCAGCAGGTTGGCGAACTCCCTGTAGGGGAGGGGCGGAACCAAGTGGACCCGGGGAGCCCCTCCGAGGATGGCCTCGGCGGGCTCTCTCACCCGGGGATTGCGGTGGACGGCGAAGACCACCTCTACATCGGGGAAGCGGTCGGCCAAATCCCTCAGGGCCAGCAGAATGTCCCGCAGGGGCGCACCCCAATTCTCCCGGCGGTGGGCCGTTGCCACCAGGACCCTCCGCCCCGCAAAGTTGAGGGAGCGGAGGATGGGCTCTCGAAACTGGTAGTCTTCCTGCACAATGGAAAGCAGCGCGTCGATGACAGTGTTTCCGGTAACATAGATCCGTTCGCCAGCGATGTTTTCCCGATGGAGGTTCTCCCTGGCGAGGGGAGTTGGACAAAAATGCAACGCGGCCAGGGAGGCGGTCAACCGCCGGTTCATCTCCTCGGGGTAGGGGTTGTAAGGATCGTAGCTGCGCAGGCCCGCTTCCACATGACCGACGGGGATCTGTTGATAAAAAGCTGCCAGACTGGCAGCGAAGGTAGTGGTCGTGTCCCCGTGGACCAAAACGAGCCGGGGTCGAACCTCCTCGAGGACCTCGGCCAGCCCGCCGAGGACCAGCTGGGTCACCTGGGTCAGGCTTTGGCCCTCCCGCATGATATTCAAATCATAATCCACAGGGATCTGGAAAAGTTCGAGGACTTGATCCAACATCTCCCGATGTTGGGCGGTGACCGCGACGATGGGGCTCAGCGGCCCTTCTCGGAGGGCCCGGTAGACCGGAGCCATCTTGATGGCCTCCGGCCTAGTGCCGAAGACAAGGAGTATGTCCATCGAGGGGCCTCCTCAGCTGCCCAGGCGGTCTTTGAACCGCCCCGAAGTGCTTGTCCCCAGCCGGCGGACGCCAAGCAGCAGGATGACGGCAGCCACGATTTGGGTCAAGGTGCTGGCCGCGCTGTTCATCCCCGCAATCCGGAGGGCCAGGATCCCCAAAAAGGAACTGACCAAATACATGACCATGACCGCTTCCCGTTGACTTAGGCCCATGGCCAGCAGGCGGTGGTGGACATGGCCGTTGTCGGCAGCGTAGATGGGCCGTCCCCGCCAGAAGCGGCGCACGATGGCAAAGACGGTGTCGAAAAAGGGCAATCCCAAGATGAGAACCGGCACGCTCAGGGCAATGGCCGCCGGCCCCTTCAAGGTCCCCTGGACGGAAATCGCCCCCAGCATGAACCCCAGGAACATGGCGCCTCCATCCCCCATAAAGATCTTGGCCGGGTTGAAGTTGTGCCGCAAAAAGCCCAAGGAGCTTCCCGCCAGGGCGATGGTGAGCAGCGCGGCGACTTCCTGCCCCCGCTGAAAGGCGATGAGAAACAGGGGCAGGCAGGCGATGCAGGTGATGCCCGCGGCTAGTCCGTCAAGGCCATCGATGAGATTGATGATGTTGGTGACGGCAACCAGCCAAAAGATGGTCAGGGGGATCGCCAGTCGGCCAAGGTAGAACATGCCGCCGAAGGGGTTGCTGACAAAGTCAATCCTGACGCCGTAAAAGGTCAGGAGCAAGGAAACGATCACCTGGCCGATGAACTTCGCCTTAGGCGACAGGCTCCGCCGGTCATCGACTAGACCAAGGGTCAGCATGAGAAATGAGCAAAGGATCAGTCCCGCAAGGAAGCGGCTCATGGGCAGGGCGAAAAGTACGGGAAGGATGAAGCCAATGAAAATCGCCGCCCCGCCCCCGGTAGGCACCGGGCGAGTGTTGATCCGCCGTTCGTTCGGTTCATCAACCAGCCGCAGCCGCACCGCCAGGGAGGCCACGAGGGGCGTTGCCGCCCATGAGATGCCTAGCGATGCGAGGAAAACAGCAAAATACTTCATGGATTTGGCGCAAAGGCCCATCCCTGCTAGGGGGAGGAATATGCACCCTTTCCTCCTTTGCACGAAATTAGGTCGACCTCCACTCCGGCTTCCGCCAAGATCTGGGCAGCCAGGTCATCGGGATACTCGCCGCCGCACACCACCCGTACGATCCCCGCATTGACCATCATTTTGGCGCACAAGACGCAGGGCTGGTGGGTGCAGTACATCACCGCCTCCTTCGTGCTCACCCCGTGGAGGGCCGCTTGGATGATGGCATTCTGCTCCGCATGGATCCCCCGGCAAAGCTCGTGCCGCTCCCCGGAGGGAACCTTCAGCTCATCTCGCAGGCAGCCTGCATCCAGGCAATGGGCAAGCCCCGATGGCGCCCCGTTGTAGCCAGTGGTCAGGATGCGCCTGTCTCGCACCAGGACCGCTCCTACAGCCCGCCGCAAACAAGTGGAGCGTCGGGAGACGAGCTCTGCGATCTCGAGGAAATATTCATCCCAGGTGGGGCGCAAGCCGAACCCTCCTATCTGGTGCCAAAGAGCCTATCGCCGGCGTCCCCGAGACCGGGAACGATGTAGCCCTGCTCATTGAGGCGCAGGTCGACGGCGGCGGTGAAGATGTCCACGTCCGGGTGAACCCGCTGCAGGAGCTTTATCCCCTCGGGGGCGGCAATTAAGTTCATCATCCTGATCTTCCGGCCGCCGTTTCGCTTGATGAGACCGATGGCCGCGGCGGCCGAGCCTCCCGTGGCCAGCATAGGATCGACCACGATCACTTCCGAGTTCTCTAGATCCCCGGGCAGCTTCCAGTAGTACTCCATGGGCCGCAGGCTCACCTCATCCCGCTGCAGACCGATGTGGCCAACGCCGGCCGTCGGCATCAGCTTCAAGATCCCCTCCACCATCCCCAGACCCGCCCGCAAAATGGCCACCACTCCCACCTTCCGGGTGACCAGCCGGCCGCGAGCCCAGTTCACGGGAGTCTCCACTTCAACGGTCTCCAGGGGCAGATCCCGGGTCACCTCATAGGCCATCAGCATCGAGACCTCATTGACCAGCTCGCGAAAGTCCTTGGGACCGGTGGCCTTGTTGCGGATGAAGGTCAGTTTGTGCTGAACTAGGGGATGATCGATGATGTGCACTGCGCCCATTTGCCGGTCAACCCTCCAACTGGTCGATTTTGTCTAACCTCCGTTGATGCCGGCCCCCTTCAAACTCGGTGGACAGCCAAACCTTCACTATTTCTTCAGCTAGTCCCTGGCCGATGACCCGGGCGCCCAGGGCCAGGACATTAGCGTTGTTATGGGCCCGGCTCATCCGGGCGGAAAAGGTGTCGTGGGCCACTACCGCCCGCACGCCCTTGATCTTGTTGGCCGCAATGGCCATCCCCAGCCCGGTGCCGCAGATGAGAATCCCCGTCTCATACTCGCCGGCGGCGACGCTCCGGCCCACTTCCGCCGCATAATCGGGATAATCAACAGAGTCTTGGCAGTAGCATCCCAAGTCGGCCACCTCATGCCCCCAGCTCTCCAGGAGGGCCTTGAGGGCGTTCTTCAACGCCAAGCCGGCATGATCGCACCCAACAGCAACTTTCATCCTTCTCCCTCTTTCCAGAAATTCTCCAGCCGATCCAATGCCTTCATCAAGAGCTCACGGATCTTGCCCGCCGCGCTGCGGTAGGCATCGATTCCCTGCCCGAAAGGATCGGCCAGCTCTTCATCGCTCCCGGCAAACTCCCCCAGGGTGAACACCGGCACATCCTCGGTCAAAGCCTCCACGGCCCGCTTGTGGGCCGCAGTCATCGTCAGGATGAGATCGGCCCCGGATGCCAGTTCTTCCGTCAGACGCTTGGCCCGGTGCCCCCCCAGATCCAGCCCCAGCTCCTCCATGACCTGCCTCGCTTCCTCCGATGCTGGCTGCCCAGGGAAGGCCGCAACGCCGGCGGAGTCCACTTCCACATCGCCAATTCCCCGCGACCGGAGCAAATCAGCGAGCATGACGGCAGCCATGCTGCTCCGACAGGTGTTCCCCGTGCAAACCACCAGCACCTTTTTCGACAAGGGCGGACCTCCTTGGCTGATTTTTCCCTGGCATGTAGTATGTCCCAGAAGCAAGGATCACATATGAAACATTCCCGCTTAATCGCCGCTCTCCTGCCTGGAAGGCCAAAAACCCCGGTATGAAAAGGCCCCTAAGGGACAGTCTAAAGACCGGGGGAGAACATTGGCCGAACGTTATCTTTGCCCCATCTGCCGCAGCAACCGATCAGCCTTTGAGATCATCTTCAAGCTGTCCCGGGAGATCCGCAAGGACCCGGAGACGGGCGAAGAGCTGTTCCAGGCCGACTCCATGTCGGTGATGCTGCGCAACGACCGGCCGGAGCTGGAGGTCAAGTGCCTCAAGTGCGGCTACACTGGCTATGAGGGGCTGTTCATCAAAGCAGCCAGGCAGGGGGCTTCTTGATTAAACTTCAATGATGTTGTACCCGGCGGCTTTGCGCAGCCGGTTCATCACCGCCAGGCCGAGCCCAACGGGCTTAATGCCTTCCACCACCACCGCATCTACACCCAAGCGGTCGAAGGTCCGCAGGCGGGCAAAAAGACTGGCGGCCAAAGCCGCCGGATCCCGTCGAGATCCCCCAATCAGGACCAAGCCCCGCCCACATCTGCCTGCGCTTTCCGCGGTGGCCAGGACCCCGACCTTCATCCCCGCGGCGGCAAGCTCCTCCGCCAGGGAAGCCACCCGATCCGCGATCCGATCCTCATCCTGGCCTTCAACCAGGTACACTTTGGCCTTCGGTGCATAATGACGGTACTTCATCCCTGGAGAGCGGACGGGGCCCTCTTTGACGGGCTCCTTGGCCAGGATCGCCGGGTCCAGGGTCACCTTGCCCAGGACCTCCTCCAGGGCTTCCCAGGTAACCCCTCCCGGACGGAGGAGAACCGGAGGCGAAGCCGTCAGGTCCAGGACGGTGGATTCAACTCCCAGCCCCGTTGGGCCCCCATCGATGATCACATCCACCTTGCCCTGCAGGTCCTCGAGGACATGGGCGGCGGTGGTGGGGCTGGGCCTGCCCGAGAGGTTCGCGCTCGGACCGGCGACGGGCACCCCCG
>JAAYLE010000207.1 GCA_012522085.1 Bacillota bacterium
CCTTGGGCAACGATATCACCCTTCATCAATGTGAACCCAGTTTCATATGAATCTCTATTCATATGATATGATTACCCCCCGATTAAAGTCAAGCTGCCAAACCTTGTCAGTCATGATATAATCAACCGATATAACCCACACGAAAGCGGGATGGAAATGGTCATTGTCAACGTACAGGCAGGCGCCTGCGGCTTCACTACGACAATTGAAGCCGAAGGAGAAGGGGAGCTCGTGAAGCTGACGATCAGCAGCGATTGCCAGGCGGTTCAGGGGCTAGCCGGGGAGCTCCGGACGGTAGACAGCATGGATGTGTTTGCGCCCCTCGATGAGACGGAGATGTATGCGGCTTGCCGCCGCAACCTGCGGCATTCCGCCTGTCCCGTCCCCTGCGCCATCCTCAAGGCCGTCGAAGCAGCCGCGGGATTTGCCCTGCCCGCGGATGTCCACATCACCATGTCGAGGAAGTAGCTTCTCCCCATGACAGGAAGGACCCCTTCTGGCACCCTTTGCATGGAGGAAAACAAAGGATCGTGACGAAGTATCCGTGAGATCTCGGAGGAAGGATGATCGAGCTGCAAGTTGAGCTGAGTAAAGGGCCAAAAAAGGTCTCTTTGCTGGTTTTCGATTTAGATGGTACTCTGATTGATTCGTATGAGCCCCTGGTGGACTCCTTCATCTACGTCTTCCAGACCCTAGGCGCAGCCGTCCCCCCTAGGGATGAAATCAAGGGCTTCATCGGCTATCCCCTGCAGGAGATACTAGCCGCCTATTTGCCGACGGAGCAGGTCCCTGAGGCAGTGAAGCTTTTCCGGGGTCGCTACGGACAAGTGGTCCTGCGGGATACCAAGCTCTTGCCCGGGGCTAGGTCCGCCCTTGAGTTCCTTGCCGGACGGACTTCCTTGGCTGTTGCCACCAATAAGGCGACGGAGACGGCAAGGGCGCTCTTGGCCTCTTTAGGAGTAGAGGACTTCTTCACCGCAGTGGTGGGAACGAGCTGTGTTCCCCGGCCTAAACCCCACCCCGATATGGTCCACCACCTCTTGGATCTTACGGGCTGCCCGGGGGAAGAAGCCCTATTGATCGGCGATTCCATCATCGATGTTCACTTTGCGAGGGAAAGTGGAGTGGACCTTCTTTGCGTGTTGACAGGATCTAGTTCCCGCGAACAACTGGCGGCGGCTGGCGCTTCCGACATTATCCCCGATGTTGGGTCCTTGCCCGGGATTTGTTCCGCGACTTGTCAGTATTAACCGATAGAAATCTTGTCGTTACAGTAGATTCCGCTAAAGAATACCGAAGATCGCAAGAACGAACCGAGGAAGGGATTTCGCCTATGCAGAAAGGATCATCACGACGAGAGTCGGCAGGATTCCCCGCTGCCGTGGATTTTAACCAAGAGGAAGGTGACGGCCGTGATCGTTGCTGAGCGAAAACCGCTAAAGGAAATCACAGGGATGCTCCAAGGCAAGCAGCGGGTTTTGGTGGTCGGCTGTAATACCTGTGTTACCATTTGCATGGCGGGGGGCCGGAAGGAAGTAGCCATCCTGGCCTCGGCCTTGCGCTTGGCCGGAATTGAACACGTGGGGGAGGAAACTGTTGAAAGGCAGTGCGATTTGGAGTTCTTGGGCCCACTTACGAAGCTGGGAGAATACGATTGTCTACTCTCCACCGCTTGTGGGATCGGGGTCCAGCTCCTCAGCGATCTATTCCCCAATCTGCCCGTCTATCCGGCGCTGAACACCAAGTTCCTCGGAGTCAACGAAGACTTGGGCCGCTGGAGTGAACGATGCCAGTCCTGTGGCGACTGCATCCTCGATCGAACCGGAGGCATCTGCCCCATCGCCCGTTGCTCCAAGAGCTTGCTCAACGGGCCGTGCGGCGGTTCACAAAACGGCAAGTGCGAGGTCAACGGGGATGTGGACTGCGCCTGGCAGTTGATCTACGACCGATTGGCGGCCAGAGGCGAACTTGACCGCTTGGAGACGATCTTCCTTCCAAAAGATTGGTCCCACTCCCGCGATGGCGGGCCGCGTCGGATCAGGAGGGAGGATGTAGCATTATGAAGGCGGGTAGTCGACTGGAGAAGGTGTTAGCTGCAGGCCACTTTGCCGTCTGCGGCGAGATGGGTCCGCCCCGATCGGCCGATGCCCAGGCCATTCGGAAGAAGGCCCAGTATTTCCGCGGCTATGTGGATGCGGTTAACGTGACGGACAATCAAACCGCGGTGGTGAGGGTCTCGAGTATCGCCTCGTGCTTGATTTTGCAGGAGGAGGGTCTTGAACCTGTCGTGCAGATGACCTGTAGGGACAGGAATCGCTTGGCCATCCAAAGCGATCTGTTGGGGGCCGCGGCCTTGGGGCTGAAAAACGTCCTGTGCCTGACGGGGGATCACCAATCCTTCGGCGATCACCCAACGGCCAAGAACGTCTACGACATTGATTCCATCCAGCTCATCTGGGGTGTGGACCAGATGCGCAAGGGCAAGTTCATGGGCGGCGAAGAGATCAAGGTTCCTCCCCAGTTCTTCATTGGGGGAGCAGCCAACCCCTTCGGGGACCCCTTCGCCATGCGGGTGCCGCGTCTGGCCAAGAAGGTCCAGGCGGGATGTGATTTTATTCAGACCCAGGTCGTCTTCGATGTGCCCCGCTTTGCCAAGTGGATGGAGGAGGTCCGGGACCGGGGGCTCCATAAACAGGTCTACATCATGGCCGGGGTGTTGCCCACCCGATCGGTGAGGGCCTTGCGCTACATGCAGCAGGATGTGGCGGGCGTTACCATCCCCGATGAATACATCCGGCGCATGGAACAGGCAGCCGATCCGGCGGAAGAAGGGGTCAAGATGGCTGTGGAGCTGATCCAGCAGCTAAGAGAGATTGAAGGTGTGGCCGGGGTGCACTTAATGCCGGTCATGTGGGAGAGCATCGTCCCCAGGCTCGTGGAGGAGGCCGGACTCTATCCCCGGCCGGTGGTGGATGATGATTAGTACCAAGCATATTCCACAGGACGGGAGGAGTAAGTCTTGAAGGCAAGTGCCTTGGTCATAGGCGGGGGCCCGGCCGGTTTAGGAGCGGCGCTGGAACTGGCAGGGGCTGGGATAAAAGTCTACCTAGTGGAAAAGGAAGCAGCCGTCGGCGGGTGGGGGGCCAGGTACGTGTGCAAGGCCACCGACAAATGCCGACAATGCTCCGCATGTCTCATCCCGGAGAAAATCCAGGAGGTTTACCAACAGCCTCTGGTTGAGATTCTGACCAACACTCAGGTCGTGGGCGTTGAGGGGGAAGCGGGCAGCTTCCAGGTCCGGCTGCAAAGGGAGCAAACCCTCGATCCAGCCCTTTGCAATGCCTGTGGAAAGTGCCTTGAGGTCTGTCCCAAAGGTGCAATCGATCGCCTCAATCCCTGGGCGGCGGCATACAGAATCGACAAGGAAAAATGCGTCGCCTTTGCGGGGGAGGATTGCGATCTTTGCGCCCGGGCATGTCCCACCGGCGCCATCAACTTCCAGCGGCCTGTAGTAAATCTGGACGCATCCGTCGAGCTGGTTGTGGCGGCTACAGGTCATCAACCCTTTGATGCCCGGAGGAAGTATCGGCTTGGCTATGGGCGGTTTCCGAGGGTGATCACCGGCCTTGAACTGGAAGAGGCCCTCAACGAGATCGAAGGGACGGACATCTTCGGCGACGGCCGAAAGCCCTTGGATGTGGCTTTCATCCAATGCGTCGGGTCCCGGGATGTCCAGGAAGGGGCCGCATACTGCTCTCGGGTATGCTGCAAGTACGCTCTTCGCTTGGCAGGACTCATGCGTCACCGCGAGCCGGAGACTCAGGTAACCTTCTATTACATGGACATCCAAACTGGGGGGAAAGGTTTTGCGGAGGTTTACCAAGAGTGCCGCGATGACTTCGCCTTCGTGCGGGGAATTCCGGCCCGGGTCGAAGGCGGGGACCGCTTAAAGCTCCACTTCGATGGAGTCAGTGGGCAGAGCTTTGCCACCCGGGAGCACGATCTAGTGGTCCTGTCGGTGGGGATAACGCCGTCGCCGGATAACGCGGAATTGGCTCGACTGTTGACCTTGAACCGGGATGAACATGGCTTCTTGAAAGGTCGGGAAGGTATTTACGTGGCCGGCACCGCTGCGGGGCCCCGGGACATTAGCGAGTCCCTAGCCCACGGCATGGAGACGGCCGCCAACGCTATCATCAACCTAGAGGGGAGGGAAGGCTGATGGCCAGGTGGGGCGCATTTATCTGTGATGGAGCAGGAGTTGATGCGGCGTCTTTAGCAGGCGAAGAAGTGGTGGTGACGACGACCCTTCCTTCCCAGCCCGGGGATCTTGCCTGCAAGCTCGTCGGGATCGGGACCAGGTACAACCTAGACGGCGGGATCCTCATTGGAGTAGTCCCAGAACTGGTCGAGGACCTGCTAAAGGACTCCCTCCGCCAGGCTGGCCTGGATCCCTTCCGGTTAGTCTTAGTTGACCTTAGAGGAAGGGATGCGGAGGGCAAAGACAGGGAAATCAAGGCCGCGTTTGCTAGGGCCCGCCATCTTGAGCCGGCTGCCTGGGCGAAGTCCGAGGTCGAGCAGCGTGCTCTCATCATCGGCGGCGGCGCCGCCGGGTTGCAAACGGCCCTCAGCTTGCGGCAGCTCGGTTTGCCCGTCCTCATCGTAGAAGGGGAGCAGAACCTTGGCGGGCGGCTAGGGCGTCTCGACGGCTTGTTCCCCTATGACGAGGATCCGAAAGGGTGGATCCAGTCCGCCCTTGAGGCCCTGCAAGATGATCCTGAAGTTGAGATCCTGACAGCTAGCAACCCCCTAGCCCTCGAGGGTCAAGTGGGGGATTTCACCTTGACGGTGCAAACCCCTGGGGGACCCGTCACTAGGCGGGGAGGGGCAGTTGTTTTGGCCTTGGGGAGCGAGGTGCGCTGGCCCGCAGAGTCGGGGCTGGAGCCAGGCCCCCGTGTGGTGGGTCTTTCCCGCCTCGATGAGCTGACTAGGTTCAGGCTGCATCACAAGAAAGTGGCCTTCCTGTTGGATTTAGACGAGCTGGGCTCCCGGGTAGGCACCTTGAGCGCCTTGCGGGGCGCCCTGAGGATAAAGGACAATTGGGGGAGCGAAGTCCACATCTTGTGTCGCCATCTGAAAGTGGATGGCAAGCCCTTAGAGAGCATGTACCGGAAAGCCCGGGATATGGGAGTCGTCTTTTTCAAGTACGAGGAGTTCCCGAAGGTAACGGAGACGGGGGAGAAGGTCTTCCTCCAGTTCCAGGATCCTGATTTGGAGTATGTGGTCGTCGACGAAGCCTACGATCTACTGGTCGTGGAAGAGGAGATCCTTCCGGCGGGCGAGGTTCTGACCGAGGCATGGGGCATCTCCCAGCCGGCCAACGTCCGCCTGTATCCCGTTGAAACCAACCGGAAGGGCATCTACATGGTTGGCTGCTGCCGGGATGAGATGGACTTTCCCGGAGCGATTCAAGATGGAACCGTTGCCGCTGGGGAGATCTATGAGCTCTTAGGCCAAGGCGCCCTCGTCTATGAGGAGGACATGGTGAAGGTTCAGACGGAAAAGTGCGTCTTCTGTTTGACCTGCGTCCGGATATGTCCCCATGGAGCGGCGGAGATCGACCTGGTCCAGGAAGCGGCCTTTATCAATCCCGCGGCTTGCCAGGCCTGCGGCATGTGCGCTGCCGACTGTCCGGCCCAAGCCATTGTTTATAAAGCTTATGACAACACGGGGATCATGGCTCAGCTGGAGTTGGGGGGGAGATAAGATGCGGATTGTGGTCTTTTGCTGTGAGAACTCCGCCTATCAGGCGGCCCGGCAGGGACAGCTGCCCGCCGAGGTCGACCTGATCCGCCTTCCCTGTGGCGGCCGGGTGGAAGTGCTCCATATGCTGCGGGCCTTCGAAAGGGGAGCCGACGGCGTGCTGGTTCTGACATGTCAGGAAGACAATTGTCAAAGCCTCCATGGCAGCGCTCGCGCCCGCCATCGCGTCGAGTATGCCAAGGAAATACTCCAGGAGATCGGCATCGATCCGGAACGTTTGCAGTGGCATCCAGTGACGAGCAACATGGGCCCCCGTTTCCGAAAGATTGTTGCGGATATGATCGAGGGACTTAAACTGGCCAGTGCCTAAGTAGTGGAGGTGTTAAACGTGAGCGTTACAGCCACCCGGCTTGATCCGAAATTTAAATATGAGGTGGCGGCGCACCCCGGCGGAGAAGAGATCAAAGTCTGCTTCGCCTGTGGTGTATGCACCGCCGGCTGTCCGGTGAGCGAAATCGACCCGGCCTACAATCCCCGGAAGATTATCCGGATGGTGCTGTTAGGCATGCGGGAGGAACTACTGAAGTCCGATCTGTTATGGCTGTGTGTCAACTGTTACACCTGTACAGCCCATTGTCCGCAAAATGTTAAGTTTACCAACGTGATCGGAGCTTTGCGGGATATGGCCGTCAAGGAAGGCTATGTGCACCCCCGCTTTTCCGGGGATGTGGACGAAATCGACCGGTTCATCCAGAGACTGCGGCGGGACATGGTGTTGGCGGCGGCCCAAGAAAAGGATGCCCCGACCAACCTTGATCCCCAGGGACTGTTAGATCAAGTAACCGGCAAGTAGAGGGGGGATGTTTTATGACCAAACAGCCCAATGGGAAAACCATCGGGTCTGTATTGGTGGTAGGGGGAGGCATCGCTGGCATTCAAGCCTCCTTGGACCTAGCCGAGTCGGGCTACTACGTCTACCTGGTGGAGAAATCGCCCTCCATCGGCGGGACCATGAGCCAGCTAGACAAGACTTTCCCCACCAATGACTGCTCCATGTGTATTCTGGCTCCCAAGCTGGTCGACAGCGGGCGCCATCTCAATATTGAAGTGATGACCTATGCTGACCTGGTGGACTTGGAGGGAGAACCGGGCAATTTCCGGGCCCTCGTCCGGCAGCGCCCCCGCTACGTGGATGTCGACAAATGCACCGGCTGCGGGGACTGTGCCGAAGTCTGCCCGGTCGTGGTGAAAAGTGAATTCGACGAAGGCCTGGGGGACCGGAAGGCCACCTTTCGTCCTTTCCCCCAAGCCTATCCCAGCGTGTTCGGCATTGACCGCCATGTGGAAAAGCGGCCTTGCCAGCTAGCTTGCCCTGCGGGCTGCGCCGCGCAAGGCTATGTGGCCTTGATTGGCCAGGGGAAATACAAAGAAGCGGTCCAGCTGATTAAAGAGACCATCCCCTTGCCTGGCGTGATGGGGCGGGTCTGCGTCCATCCTTGTGAAGGGGCATGTAAGCGGGGACAGCTGGAAG
>JAAYLE010000030.1 GCA_012522085.1 Bacillota bacterium
CCCACGCGGGAGCGTGGATTGAAGGAAACGTGATAGCAAGAAGCGGTTGAATCGTAACCAGCAGGTTCTCTCCCCATGCGGGAATTTGGATATCTGCAGGTCTCACCACAGTGACACAAAGACCGCCGAACCATCCCAGGGCTCGGCGTTTCGGCGTTACCTGCACTTTCTTGTCCGGCACAAGACGGAGTCATCGCCCACACATCTCTAGCCGCATTGATTGTAAGAGGCATAATAAAATTACTCGGTCAGAGTCCGAATGACTCGGCAGGGGTTTCCGACTGCAAGTGCATCATTAGGCATGTCGTGGGTGACAACGCTGCCGGCCCCGATAATGGCGCGGGAACCGATGTGGACGCCTGGCAGGATAATCGCGCCTCCTCCGACCCAGACGTCGCTTCCGATTGTGATCGGCTTTGCGAACTCCCCGCTTCTCCGAGACTCCGCATTTAAGGGATGCGTTGCTGTGTAGATTTGGACGGCAGGGCCAAAAAGTGCGTGGTCACCGATGCGTACCGGGCAAACGTCGAGGATGACACAGTTGAAATTGAAATACACCTGTCGGCCCAGTTCAATATTAAACCCATAATCACACCAGAAAGGGGGCTCGACCTGGACAGTATCGCCCCCCTTGCCGAAGAGCTGCGTGAGGATCTGTCGGCGAAGAGAATGATCTGAGTCCGCCGAATTGAGTGCCCGGCAGAGACTGCGAGCCCGTTCTCGCGCCTTAACAAGCTCGGGATCGCTTGGATCATAAAGCTCACCGGCTATCATTCTTGCTCGTTCGGTTTTCATGAACAAGTCTCCTCGTGAGGCGTGAATCAGATAACGCTTGGGCTTAGAGTAGCCACAAATAGTCGTCCATATGTAAACCCTCATGCCGGCGATTGCCCACCTTGAGGATGGACATGCTTGTCGGCAGTCTCTGGTTTGAATGCCTTGTAGCTCTGTAGGAGCCAATTCATTCATTGACTTACCATTAAGTGGTGATGGTCCGCGCATGGACCGATTAGCAGCGGTAGTGCCGGGATGCACATCGACGCGGCCTGGTCGAGACAGCGATCTACTCTAAATTGCAAGATTCACGTTGCACCTAAACGAAGTAGAGGATCTTGGCTTTCGGCATTGCCTCTTGAATTGCTTCGGTGAGGACCTCCTGCAGTTCTTTACGTACTGATGGGGGATAGACATATTTCCCATAACCGAACTGCCCATACTTGAACTGCCGTTCCTCATCGACTAGTGGGAGGGTGCTTTCGGGATTCAAGGAGAGGATCATCTCCTTTGCCCGGCTGGTGTAGCGGTGGCTAATTAGTTCGAAGGTGATGTTGTCTCCTCGGGAAGCGACCGTCTCAGCGATGGTGGTAATGAGCTGGCGGTAATCCTCCTTCCAAGTGGGATAAGCCAAGATGGGAGCGATCAAGAATCCGCTGGGATAGCCTGCCTCGCGCACGCGACGGGCCGCAGCCAAACGCTTGATGAGGCTTGGAGTACCTCCTTCGTACTGGCGAATAATGGCTGGAGTGTTCACACTGAAGCGGATTTCTGTATGCTGTCTATGGTCGAGGGGCAGCAGCGAGTCCACCTCATGGAACTTGGTGGCAAAGCGGAAGCGCATCCTCTCCTGGCGGGCAAAAAAAGCAATTGCCTGCTCAAGGGATGCTGTCCACTCATTGAATGGAACTGGATCGGAAGTTGCTGAACCCTCAAAGATGACTGTTTCCTGGGTTTGGCACTCTGCTGCCCAGCTTAGGATCTCCTCCAAATTGGCATAGACAGTAGTGTAACTACGCTGACCGAACCGCGTGTGCAGATAGCAGTACTCGCAAAGGCCTGGACAGCCGCTGACTAAGGGCAATTGATAGTGCGCGGAGGGTCGGCAGCTTTGAAAACGCCCCCGTTGCCTGACGGCAACTAGCAAGAATCCTTTCATATCTCGCCAATTGCGACTGGGCAAGGGGATTGGCCCGCGGGAGGCGATCACCGTAACGGGCACCCCGGCCCGGACTAGTCGATCCCTGATCATCTGACCTTGGTTGTAATCGAGACTGTTCTTGCGGATGTACGCTGCTTTCGGCTTCACGTCCTCACCCACGGCTAATGTTCCCGAAAATCCTCTGAAGAACTCAAGGTGATATAAGGGGGTCAAAGGTCCGTTGCGGTCTTGCTCTTAGCGGTATACAGCGTGACCGGCTCCCTGTGGGATTAAGCTTACCATTCGATCCGACGCTTCTTTAGCTCCTGAGGCTTGGGTGACCTGACCCCTTGACACTGGGAAAGTAATCCTCTAGAATGATTTGTAAATCGTAATGATTAGATTTACCATGCCGTCAGATGTCGCCAGCCTGGGAAGATCATGTCCAGCAGCATGGGGGATGAGAGTGGACAATCGCCAGATAGTGCTTCAGGTGACAAGTGATTTGGAACGCGGAATTGATCTCCTGCGGACCTTAGCCATTCAATTGGAGAAGGTTTTCGTTCCCTTGTATGAATCCCTGCCCGGCATAGAACGGGATGTACTCTTGACCCGGCAGGAGACGGAGCTGTTGCTGCAGCTGCTGTTCACCGCTGAGGAGACCAAGCCCTTGCCCATTACGGAGATTCTGCAAGAGGTGCAGGGAAGGCTTCAAGAGGCCCTCAGGCTTTTGATGGCCCAGGATGAAGTGGCCGAGATGTTCACCTCCATCGTCGCCGAGGGGCAAGATCAGGGTGATTTCAAGTCGGTTCTTGCCCTCATCCAACAGGTCAGCGTCATTCTAGAAGAGATCAGGGATATGGCCTTCAACGCCATCATTTTCGCGGCGCGTCTCGATGAGGGTGCGGCCTTCACCATCATTTCCCAGGAGCTAAGCAAAACCTCAACGGTGATGAAGTCCAGCTACGATGAGTTCCAGGCTACATTCTCAGAACTTCAGGATTGGTACAATGTCTTCACCGAGAACGTGTTAGGCAAGGCGACCATCCAGCAGGATAGAGCTGCGCAGCTTGAAGCGGCGGTGGCCAGCCGCTTCGCCCAGCTGATCGGTTCCTTAGAACAGATCGCTTACTTCATGGGGGATCTGGCCCGGCACGGCGAACAGGCTGTGAGTCCAGTTGGGAACATCATGATGGCCATCCAAGTTCAAGACATCATCAGACAGCAGACAGAAAACCTGGCAAGCCTGCTGTCAAACGGGCTGGGCGCCGTTCGGGGCCTGACAGGGGGCTCCGGCGACCA
>JAAYLE010000031.1 GCA_012522085.1 Bacillota bacterium
ACCCCTTGTCTTCGTCTAGGTCAATCAGGTCCTTCGTGGACTGTTCGATGATGATCAGTCCTCCCGGAGGACAAAGGTCCCATTGGACCAGGGCATCGACGGTTCGCTGGGCAATCGGACTGCCGTAAGGGGGGTCGAGGGTGATGATGGGAAATCTCTCCCCTTCCCTTCCCAGAACCGATATGCCCTTCAGCACATCCATCGTGTACACCTGGGCCAATTCAGCCAGCCCGCTGATGGCGAGGTTTTCCCGAATCAACCGGGCATTGCGCGGCTGTTTTTCGATGAACACACAGCGAGCTGCGCCACGACTAAGAGCTTCGATGCCTAGGACTCCTGAACCTGCAAAAAGGTCCAAAAAAGCCCGACCGATTATCCTGGCACCTAATATGTTGAAAAGGGACTCCCGCACCCGCGCACTGGTGGGCCGCGTTTTGAAACCCTTGGGAGTCTTTAGTCTTCGGCCTTTGGCCATCCCGGCGATGATGCGCAAGACAGGCGCCTCCCGTGGGATTATTCAGGGGCAGGAACAGCCATGAAGCCGATCGTTCCAGGTCCCGCGTGTACGCCAATGGTGCCGCCGATGAGGGAGATGACAACTCGGGTGCAATTGAAATCGGCGCGAATCTTGGCCGCTATCCTCTCCGCCTCATCCGGCACGTTCCCGTGGACCAATGCCGCCCAGATTTTCCGGTCGCCCATGTCTTCCCGCATAATCTCCAACAGGCGGCGTTCAGCTTTAGTCTTGCCCCTGACTTTTTCCTTCGCCGCCACCAAACCATCGTCGATGGTCAGGACGGGCTTGATCTGCAGCAAGGAGCCTACCACGGCCTGGGCCTTGCCGATCCTGCCGTTGCGCTGCAGATACTCAAGGGTATCCACCATGAAGTAAGTACTCACCTGGGAAGACATTGTTTTGACCGCTTCCACGATTTCAGCTTGCTCAGCTCCTCGTTCGGCAAGCTCGGCGGCATACAAGACCAACAGACCAAGCCCCATGGAAGCTTGGCGGGAATCAATAACCTGGATGACTCCCTCGGGAAACATCGATGCGGCGATAGTCGCCGATTGCTGGGTGCCTGACAGGCCACCTGACAAATGGATGGAGACGATTTTGCTTCCATCAGCGGTGAGCTCTTCGTACACTTTCGCGAAGTCTTGTGGATTTGGTTGGGTTGTACTGGCCGTCTCCTTGCAAGTTACCAGTTTTTCGTACAGTTCAGCGCTCGATAGCTCTTTACCGTCAAGATAACTTTCCTGGCCGAAATTGACCCGGAGGGAAACTACGGCAATGCTGTGCTTTGCAAGCAATTCCCGGGGCAAGTCTGCTCCAGTGTCCGTGACTATCTTTACTCCTGCCATAGTCGAACCGTCCCTGTGAACGGCCAAGCACCTCCTTGGGGGTCTTATTCGATGGACATGATGTAGTAGTAAAGGGGCTGTCCGCCGTAATATAGTTCCACTTCGCAGTCGGGAAAATGTTCCCTAACCGTTTTCAGGAAGGCTTGTGCCTGCTCTTCCTCGATATCCTGACCGTAGTAAATAGTGAGGACATCACCTTCTTCCGGGCCGATAGTGCAAAGCAGCGCCAGACCGACTTCCGTCAATGAAGGGCCGGCGGCACAAATGTCGCCATCGGCTAGACCGATAAAGTCACCCGCCTCAATAGATAAGTCCCCGATTTGCGACGACCTGACTGCGTACGTGACTTCGGCCGTACGGACCGCTTCGGCGGCAGCCTTCATCGCTTCGTGGTTGGCTGAAGCTTCCTGCTGGGGATCGTAGGCCAGCATCGCCCCTAACCCCTGGGGTATGCTTCGGGTTGGAATTACCTCGACTCCTTTGGTCGTCACTTCCTTCACCTGGTGGGCGCTAAAAATCACATTACCGTTATTCGGCAGGATCAAAACCTTCTCCGCCGGCACACTATCCACCGCTCGCACCAGATCCTCGGTGCTGGGATTCATGGTCTGACCGCCTTCGATCACCAAATCAACGCCCAAGCTGGTGAAAATGTCAGTGAGCCCATCGCCCGATACGACTGCCACTACCCCAAGGGGCTTGATGGGCGTATTGGCTGCCTGGCGATTCTGCTCGTCCAT
>JAAYLE010000208.1 GCA_012522085.1 Bacillota bacterium
AACTGAAATTCCTTTGTCAAACAAGTTTCCCTTTGGCCCCCTTCCACCAAAAGGACACCAGCACCCGCCCCACGGCAGTTGCCGGAACAGCAATGAGCAGTCCGAGGACGCCAAAGAGCTCGCCCCCTGCCAGCAGGGCGAAAATGACAACTAGGGGATGGAGCCCAACCCGATCCCCCATGATTTTCGGCACCAGCACACTGGCTTCGAATTGGTTGGCCGCAAGGAACAGAACCAACACCCAAACCGCCTTCCAAAAAGACTGGACTGAAGCCAAGAGCAAAGCAGGCAGGAGGCCAATGATAGGTCCAAAGTAGGGAATGAGGTCAAATAGGCCCGCGATCATGCCGATCAGCAAGGCATACCGGACTCCGATCAGGCTCAATCCCAAAGTCAACATCAGGGCCATGGCAAGGGATACGATCAGCTGGCCCCGGATGAAGCCGTTTAGGACCTGGTTAATCTCCCTCAACAGCTCCAAGACATCGTCCCGGCGGTGGACGGGCACTAAGCTTAGCACCTGGTCCCTTAACAATGATCGATCCCGGAGGATGTAATAGGCTATGATCGGCGCCACGATCAGGCTCATGATCCGACTCAACAAAACGACGGTGATCTCCACTACCCGTTCAGCAAAGGACTCTAAGCCCTGTTGCAGCCTGATAAACAAGTTGGCGATGGCATCTTTAATGGTCAGCGGGACTTCAACCCGCCGCATACGGTGCAACACTCCCTGGGCCAGTTCCTCCCACCGCATGGCCTGCTGCGGCAAAATCATCAAGATTTGTTCAATCTCATCCCGCACTGCAGGCAAGAGCCAAGCAATGACCATCCCCATCAGGACGGCTAGCAACAGGTAAACCAAGAGAATGGCTACTGGACGGGGGATGTCCTTCTCCTCGAGGCTCCTCACCAGGGGATGGGCTAAATAGACAACCAATAGGGCAAGAAAAAAGGGTGTAAAGGCCCCTCTAACCCGATACAAAAAAAGGAAAACGCCCCCTGCTATTAAGAATATGAATACTTGCCTGATCCGCAATGCCCATGACCGCCCCTTTTCATCGCTGACTTTATTATTCACTGAGGCTAACAAAAAAACCACTTCCCGACAGAGAAGTGGTTTGGCAAGGGTGTCCCGTCTACTTGACGATGCCGGCGAGGGTCTTTTCCACAGCTTTTCGTCCCGAACGATAGGCCACATTCAGCTTGTCTGCGCTGCTCATTAGAACTCGACGCGCCTTCTTTCCCCTTTGGATCAAACGACGGCGCAAGATCCTCCCCCCCTGGGGAGTGGTGCGGACCACATAGTATAACGCCAAGCCGATCCCCAGCATGGTTCCGCTTAGCAGACCGCTCCAAAAACGGTTGCGGGCTCCCCCGAAAAACATTGCCTTCACTCCCTTCTCTACCTCCAGGATTATTATGTCCCCAGATGGACGCGCCGATGCCTGCTAGGGAGGAAGGCAAATGCTGGTCAAGCCAACTTCGAGGTGATGATGCCTCCGCCAACCACCACATCACCCTGATACCAAACCGCCGACTGCCCCGGCGTAATGGCCCGCTGGGGCTCGGGGAACTCGGTGATGACCCCCTCGGCCGCCGGGCTGATGGTTGCCGGTACAGGCTTGAGGCTGTAGCGGACCTTTGCTTCCACCTCCATTGGCCCGTCAAGATGGGGGATGGCGATGAAGTTCACATCTTCGGCAAGCAATGCCCGGCCATAGGCAGCCTGTTCATCCCCCACCACCAAGGTGTTGCTCTCCGGCCGAATATCCACAACGTACATGGGAACTGGTGCGCTCAAGCCCAGGCCTTTCCGTTGACCGATGGTGTAGAAAGCGATGCCTTGATGCTGCCCCAAGAGATTCCCTGCCGTATCAACGATAGGTCCTGGACTAAGACTTTCAGGCGCATAGTCCCTCAGGAACGTTCGATAATCATTGTCCGGAATGAAGCAGATGTCTTGGCTCTCTGGTTTCCCAGCCGTCCGCAAGCCCAGGGTCTGCGCCTTTTTCCGGGTATCGTCCTTAGTTAATTCCCCCAACGGGAAAAGCAAGCGGGCCAGCTGCCGCTGGGTCAGTTGGTAGAGGACGTAGGACTGATCCTTGAACGGGTCTTTCCCCTTCATCAACACATGACGTCCGTTAACGACGCCCAGACGCGCGTAATGCCCCGTCGCCAGCTTCTGGGCGCCGAGGGCTATGGACCGCTCCAGGAGGGCGCCAAACTTGATCCGTTGATTGCAGACAATGCACGGATTGGGAGTGCGGCCCTGCAGGTATTCCTCACGGAAATTACCGATGACTTCCTTTTCGAAAAGGTCTCGCAAGTTGAAGACGTAGTGGGGGATGCCCAACATCTGGCAGACCCGCCTGGCATCCTCCACCGCATCGAGGGAACAGCATCCGCCCTCGGCTCCCGAGGAGAGGAATCGGGGCCAGATTTGCAAGGTAACCCCCATTACCTCATAGCCTTGCTCCACGAGCAAGGCAGCGGCCACTGAGGAGTCTACGCCTCCGCTCATGGCCACTACCACCCGCTCATTAGGCATTCTGTGCTTCTTCCTTTTTGCTCAAATAGTCATCGATGGCAATCTGCAGCGCATCAGCCGCCAAATTAGAACAGTGCATTTTCACCGACGGCAACCCCCCGAGGGCTTCTGCCACGTCCCGATTGGTAATGGTTCGGGCCTCCTCGATAGTCTTTCCCTTGACCATCTCGGTGAGCATGCTGCAACTAGCAATAGCAGCGCCGCAACCAAAAGTCTTGAACTTGATGTCCACGATCCGGTCATCCTCGACCTTGATGGACAGCTTCATAATATCGCCACAAATAGGGTTGCCAACCTGGCCCTCACCATCCGCCTGTTCCACCTCCCCCACATTACGGGGATTGGTGAAATGCTCCATCACTTTTTCACTATACATGGCTAACACCTCACTTGGGGGTCCTGCTATGGTAGTGGGCTAGAGGGCGTCTTCTCATACAAAGGCGACATGTCCCGCAGCTTTGCCACTACCTCAACGAGAACATCTAAGACTGTGTCGATCTCCTCTTCAGTGTTTTCCCGACCCAACGTCAACCGCAACGAGCCATGGGCTATCTCCGGCGGAACGCCCATGGCCAACAATACATGGGATGGCTCGAGGGAGCCCGATGTACAAGCTGAACCGCTCGATGCGGCGATGCCGTGCAGGTCAAGATTGAGCAGGAGGGCCTCCCCTTCGATGAAGGAAAAGCAGACATTCACATTATTGGGCAGCCGCAAAGTCGGATGGCCATTAAATCGCACGTGGTCAATCCGCGCCGCGATGCCATCCCGCAACTTATCCCGCAGAGCGGTAAGCTTGGCCGTGCTAGGCTCAATTTCCTCCTGGGCCAACGCAAAGGCTTTCGCTAGGCCCACAATCCCCGCCACATTCTCCGTTCCTGCCCGGCGCTTCCGCTCTTGGGCGCCTCCATGGATGTGGGGTTCAAGCTTGGTGCCCCGCCTTACGTACAGCACCCCCACTCCCTTTGGCCCGTAGAACTTGTGGGCCGACAGGGACAGCAGATCGCAATGGAGTTCATCGACATTGATGGGCAAAATGCCCGCTGTCTGCACCGCATCGGTATGGAAGTAGACCTTCTTCTCAGCCAGGATGCGGCCGATCTCGGCGATGGGCTGGATGGTGCCCACCTCGTTGTTGGCGTGCATGATGGATACTAGGATGGTTTCATCCGTCAAGGCCTCGGCCACCTGGTCCGGATCGACCATGCCGTACTCGTCGACGGGCAGAATAGTGATCCGAAAACCATTCCGCTCCAAGAAATGCACCGTATCCAACACCGCGTGGTGCTCAACGGCCGATGTGATGATGTGGTTTCCCTTGTGCCTGTTGGCAAAGGCAACCCCTTTAATAGCAAGGTTGTCCGCCTCTGAGCCTCCACCGGTAAACACGATCTCTCTCTCGTCAGCGCCAATCAAAGCGGCCACCGTCGCCCGCGCCTCATCTAGGGCACGCCTTGCCTCCCTGCCCAGACTGTAAACGGAGGAAGGATTGCCGAATTTTTCGCTAAGGTAGGGCAGCATCGCTTCCAGGACTTCTGGGCGGACCGCTGTCGTCGCTGCATGGTCTAGGTATATTCGCTTCAATAGGCTCAAACCTCCCCACGATGAATGGTTAACGACTGGCGGCCTCCTCGCACAGGTCAGCGAGAGTCGTCGAGTCGAGCACCTCCGTCATGCTATCCCGCAGACGCTCCCAAAGCAGTCTCGTCGCACAACCCTCAAAGCGTTCACATGCCGGGTCGACCCCATCCTCCACGCACTCCACCGGGGCAATGGGCCCTTCCAAGGCCCTGATTATCTGCCCAATCTTGATCTCACCCGGCGCGAAGGCCAGCTCATACCCTCCCTGGGCGCCCCGCATACTATTGACTAAGCCTGCTCTACGTAGGGTGCCCATCAATTGCTCGAGATAGTGCTCCGAAATCTGTTGGCGCTCAGCGATGACTTTCAAGGGAATGGGTCCTTGCCCATAATGCATGGCCAATTCGAACATGGCCCGCACCCCGTATTTCCCCCTCGATGAGATCCGCATTACTCTGCCTCCATTTAACTAATCCCGAGTAAACCAATAGGGATTGCGTAATAATCATAGCACTTACTCCGAGGGCTGTCAACATAATTTGGCAGATAATCTAGGCGTTTTCCTCAGCGAGAAACTGCTTGATGCGCGCCTCATAACCTTCATCGCTGGGCTCATAGAAGACCATTCCTTGCAAAGGTTCGGGCAGATAAGCTTGGTCAACGCGAGAGTGGGGATAAGCGTGGGGGTACTTATAATCCAATCCGTGGCCCAGGGAGCGGGCCCCTGGATAGTGGGCATCTCGCAAGTGGTTCGGAACCTCGGCCGAGGGGAGATCCTCGACGGCCTGGAGAGCTTTGTCAATGGCCACATAGGCCCGGTTGCTTTTTGGGGCGCAGGCCAGATAGATGACCGCCTGGCTGAGGATGATCCTCCCTTCGGGAAGGCCCACCCTTTCCACCGCCTGGGCGGCGGCATTGGCCACCACTAGCCCTTGGGGATCGGCCAGCCCGATATCCTCGGCTGCAAGAATCAATAGCCGCCGCGTGATGAAATTCAGATCTTCGCCGCCCTTTAGCATCCTCGCCAGCCAGTAGAGGGCAGCCTGGGGATCGCTCCCGCGGATGCTTTTGATCAAGGCGGAAGCATGATCGAAATGGGCATCACCCGCAGGGCCGTAATCAATGGGTCTGGTCTGGAGGGCTTCCTTAACTAGCTCCACATCGACGACCCGCACCCCATCGGGTCCCGGCGGGCAAACCATGGCCGCAAATTCCAGGGCATTGAGAGCAACCCTGGCATCACCATTTGCTGCCCTAGCCAACCATTTCTTGGCCGGATCAGTCATCTCAACGGCATAGGCTCCCAAACCGCGCTCCTCATCCTGCAGGGCGTCCTCAATGATTTGTTCTAAATGGGAGGGGGTCAGCTTCACCAAGGGGACTACTCGGGAGCGGGAAAGCAACGGTCCATTGACGCTGAAGAAGGGGTTTTCGGTAGTTGCTCCAATGAGGATCAGGGTGCCGTCTTCGACGAAGGGCAGAAGGGCGTCCTGCTGGGCCCGATTGAACCGATGGATTTCATCGAGGAACAAAATGGTGCGTTGCCTGTACAGATGGGCCCGCTCCTTGGCCTCCTCCACCACGGTCCTGATGTCCTTGACCGTGGCCATGACCGCATTCAAGGGATGGAAGTGGGCCTTGGTCATCCCGCTGATGATCCATGCCAGAGCCGTCTTTCCCGTCCCCGGCGGCCCGTAGAGAATCAAGGACTGGAGCAGGTCCTGTTCGATGGCTCGACGAAGCAGGGAACCAGGGCCGATGACCTTTTCTTGTCCGTACATCTCCTCGAGCGTACGGGGCCGCATCCGAACAGCCAGCGGCGCGCGCCTTGCCTCATCCCGCCGATAAGCATGCTCAAATAAATCCACCCTTAACCACCCCTGATTCTACCCAATCCCCAACAGGTCTCTGATCACACAGGCAGCCAGAAAGAACCCGGCTACGGGCGGCACGTAGGAGATGCTCCCCGGGGCTTTCCCCAAAACCCTGAGAGGCTGCTCCGTCGAAAAGACGACTTTGACCCCTTTGTGGACGCCAGCTTCTCTCAGACGGCGGCGCACCGCCTTAGCCAAGGGACAGGTATGAGTCTTGGCGATGTCCGTCACCTGCAAGCAAGTTGGGTCGAGCTTGTTGCCCATCCCCATGGAAGAGACGATGGGCACCCCCCTTTCCCGGGCAGTCAGGATCAGGTCTACCTTCGCCGGCACCGTATCAATAGCATCCACCACGTAATCGATGGGCGAGGCGAAAATGGACTCGGCCTCCTCAGCGGTAAAAAACTGCTGCCGAAGGGCAAGGTCCAGGCGCGGATTGATCTTCCTTAGCCGTTCGGCCATCACCTGCACCTTAGGTTGGCCGACGGTTGTAGTCAGGGCGTGGACTTGCCTGTTGATGTTCGTTGGGCAGATGACATCGTGATCCACCAGCACTAAACCACCGATCCCCGCCCGGGCTAAAGCCTCGGCCGCGTAGGAGCCAACCCCGCCAAGTCCACAGACAAGCACCCTCGAACGGCCAAGGATCGCCAGTCCCTCAGGACCGATAAGAAGTTCTGTACGATGGAAAGGATATGTAGCCATGGCCCTCCACAGAAAAAACAGTCCCCACCGTGCCGTTAAGACTGGCTGTTACTGAACCTGCTCTAGCAGGTGGGTGCCCGCCTGAAGGCTTTGCCAGTCCCTTCGCCAGGGCATTGGCGCCACCTTCAGAGCTTGGGCTCCCCAGTATTCGGTGTTGGCTCATAACACCGCCAGTTTGACCACGCACACGGTAGGGCTCTGAACTTGTGTTACCGTTTTGCATGTCGATCATACCACACGGGATCCTCCATTGCAAGTCACGGAGATTTCCCCATCGTTGGCGCTTTCAGCCTTCAGCATCCCCGTTCTCCGCCTCCGGCGGCAAGGCGGCAACGCGAATCGATAACTCCTCCAGTTGGCGGGCGGCAACACGGCCCGGTGCTCCCGTCAAAGGACAAGTAGCCCGCTGGGTCTTCGGAAAAGCGATGCACTCCCGAATGGACCCTTGCCCCGCCAGGAGCATCACCATGCGGTCAAAGCCCAGGGCGATGCCGCCATGGGGAGGCGCCCCGTATTCAAAGGCTTCCAACAGGAAACCGAACTTGTCCTGGACTTCCTCCTCCGTCAGACCCAAGGCTTTAAACACCTTCTCCTGGATCTCCCGGCGATGAATCCGGATGCTGCCCCCACCTAATTCATAGCCATTGAGGACCAAATCATAGGACTTAGAATGGGCCGCGGCCGGATTTGTCTCCACCAGCTCCAGGTCCTCATCGAGGGGCGATGTAAAGGGATGGTGGACAGAGACGAACCTTTTCTCTTCCTCATCCCACTCAAATAGTGGAAAATCTAACACCCAAAGGAAACTAAACTGATCTTGGGGGATGAGATCTAGCTTCCGTCCCAAAAACAGGCGCATTTGCCCGAGGACCTCCAGTGCCGCTTGCCGTTCATCGGCCACCAGGAGGACCAGGTCACCTGTCTGGACCTGGAGCCGCTCCCTTAAGGCATCGATCTCTGCCTCGCTGAGGAACTTGGCGATAGGCGATCGGACGCCTTCACTATCGAACACAAGCCAGACCAAGCCCTTGGCGCCGAAGGTGCCAGCCACTTCAACCAGTTCATCGAGCTCCCGTCGGGTAAAGGAACCGGCTTGGGGCGCATTTAGACCCTGGATGGTCCCGCCCGATGCGGCTGTCCGGGCAAAGATCTTGAACTGACAGTCGCGAAAGACGTCAGTCACATCAACTAGCTCCAAGCCAAACCGCATATCGGGCTTATCCGACCCAAAGCGGGCCATGGCTTCCTCGTAGCTTAGACGCGGGAAGGGTCGGGCAACCTCCAGGCCGATAGTCTCGGCAAATACCGCCTGCATCAACCGCTCCGTGGTGTCGATAATGTCTTCCCGATCGATGAAGGACATTTCCACGTCAATCTGGGTGAATTCCGGCTGC
Source organism: Bacillota bacterium (assembly GCA_012522085.1). Lineage (GTDB taxonomy): Bacteria > Bacillota > Limnochordia > JAAZLZ01 > JAAZLZ01 > JAAZLZ01. The sequence goes on from JAAYLE010000208.1 coordinate 8,106, forward strand.
CTGTCCGCCCGCAGGTCTTCGTCCCGGAAACACCGGGCCAACTGGAAATAGCGCTCCAGACCGCCCACCATGCATAGCTGCTTGAACAGCTGGGGCGACTGGGGGAGAGCAAAAAACTCACCAGGATGGACTCGGCTGGGGACCAAGAAATCCCGGGCTCCTTCCGGAGTGCTGCGCGTCAGCATGGGCGTTTCCACTTCGATGAACCCTTCCCGGTCGAAAAAGTCCCGGGTCGCCTTCGCCGCCCGATGCCTCAAGATGATGTTCCTCTGCATTTCTGGCCGTCGCATATCCAAATAGCGGTAGCGCAGGCGCAGGGTCTCATCCACATCCTTGATCGGTCGACCCGTGTAAATCGGGAAAGGCGGGGTCCGGGAGGGATTGAGCACTCTAAGCTCGGCGGCCACAACTTCGATCTCGCCGGTGGCCAAATCGGGGTTTTCCATCCCTTCCAACCGGCGCGCGACGGTCCCTTTGACTGCGACGACATACTCGTTGCGGAGGCTTTCCGCAACGGTGAAGGCATCACCTGCATCGGGATTGAAGACTACTTGCACCACGCCGGAACGATCCCGCATATCGATGAAGATCAAACCCCCATGGTCCCGACGCCGCTGCACCCAACCCATCAGGGTGACCTCCCGGCCGCAATCAGCCAGCCGCAGTACCCCACAACCATCTGTCCTTATCCATTTCTCCTCTGCTGCCATCCCCTACAACCTCCACTAATCCGAGATTTTCTGCAGCAACAACCTCTCCGGCGCTGCAAGCAATTGCCCTAGGGGCACTTCCTGCTGACCCCCGTCCTCCATGTCGCGAATGATGGCCACGTCTTGCGCCAATTCCTCTTCCCCGATGATTATCACATGCCTTACGAGCAGACGGTCCGCGGCTTTCAATTGGGCCCGTAGACTCCGCCCCTCAGTCTCCATGGCAACCTTGAACCCGCTGTCGCGCAACGCCACCGCAACCTTTAGGCCCATCATCCGAGCCTGATCGCCGACAATGGCGACAAAGGCATCCAGCTCTCGGGGCAGGGGGAGCGTCTT